>JAQBVZ010000015.1 GCA_027625205.1 Chloroflexota bacterium | reverse complement strand
AAGGGCGCCATCACCTTTGAGGAGTTCCATTCGCTGGCGCTCTATTGGCCTGAGGGCGGCTACTATGCAACCCGGAACCCCGTAGGCGTGGCGGGTGATTTTTTCACCGCGCCCCACACGCACCCACTCTTTGGAACGTTGATTAGCCACCTGCTCCAGCAACAATGGGACCTGCTCGGGTCGCCCGCCAGGTTCTGGGCCGTGGAGCTTGGCGCAGGCAACGGTCGCCTTGCTGGAGACGCCTTGGCCAACCTCCCCGGGCTGTCCTCACCGTTCTCCAGCGCCCTTGACTACGTGGGCGTGGACGTTCAGCCCTATCGGAGTGCGCCTGGTTCCAGGCTTCAACGGGTCCAGTCCGGCCCATTGCCGTTCAGGTCGCTCACCGGGTGCGTGCTGGCCAATGAACTGCTGGACGCCATGCCCGTCCATCGCGTTACGCTAGAGCATGGTGAGTTGCGCGAGGTATACGTAACGCTGAGCCCTGATGGCGCTCTGTCCGAGCAGACCGGTTCACTTTCCACACCTGCATTGGCGGAGCGCTTCGCCGACCTTGGCGTCCGTCTTTCGGAGGGCTACCGTGCCGAGGTCAACCTTGGCTTGGATGAATGGTTCAGTGACCTCTCGCGCAGCACCACGCAAGGCTACGTCTTGCTTATCGACTATGGCCACGACGCGCCGGTTTTCTACGATGAGAGCCGCCGGCGTGGGACGCTCCGTTGCTACTACCGGCATACGCTGAACGCCAACCCCTACCAGCATGTGGGGAGCCAGGACATCAGCGTACACGTGGAGTTCACCAGCGTCATGCGTGCGGCGGAGCGTCACGGATTTGCCGTCCGTGGCTACACAACCCAACGGGACTTCCTTATGGGCCTGGGCTTGGGGCAGTACAGGGAGGCCATTGATCAGCGGCGTGATTTGTCCGCGCAGGTGCGTCACGCCAACCTGAAGGCTGTCGACATGCTGACTGCGCCAGACGGGATGGGCGGCTTTAAGGTGTTGGCCCTTGGCAAAGGGGTGCCAGACGCGCCGCTTCAGGGTTTCACTGGTGAAGAGCCGCGCATCGCTCCAGAGCTTCTGGAAGACCCGCCAATGCTCACGTTGAACCACCTGTTCAGCAACCCGGCTAACCAGGAAGTGCCTGACCTTCCCTCATGGCATGACCTGATTACGTGAGAGGGTCTGCTTCCGCCTCCACAACCTCCACAGTTTCCACGACAGGCTTACCCCACGCAGGGGCTGGCTCACAGCGGCGCGCCGTGGTGATGAACCCGGTGTGGGCAATCATGCGGTGCTCAGGGCGGATGCTCTGCTTGGTCACATGCCAGGGCCGTTCCAGCAACTCCACCGTCTCCGGCAGTTGAAAACGACGCTCCTCTTGCAACGCTATTCCCAGTTGGTGTATCTGGAGCACCGTTGGGAGGTAGCTCAGCAGGATGCCGCCCGGCCTGAGAGCGTCCGCCGCTTGTTCCACCAACCGCCACGGCTCCGGCACGTCCATCACAATGCGGTCCAAGCCTTGCTCACTGATTCCCTCTTCGTAGGCGTCACGTAACTGCACAGTATGGTTCGACGGGTCCGTGACAAGCTCCGCAATATTGCGTTTCGCGCCCTCGATGACCTCTTCACGCACCTCGTACGTCACCAGCGAGCCTTCCTGGCCGATGGCGCGCAGAATGGCTGCGGACGTCGCGCCAGAACCAAGGCCTATCTCCAACACGCGGGCGCCGGGAAAGATGTCGCCGTGCATGAGGATGGCGCCCAGGTCTTTGGAGTAGATGACCTGACTGTGGCGTGGCAACTCTTGCACTGCCTCCGTTAGCGTGGGGCGCAGTACCAGGAACTTGTTCCCCTTGGTGGTGAGCACAAACCCACCCTCCTCATGACCAATGAGGTCGTCATGAGAGAGAGGCCCCATGTGCGTGTGGTACTCGCCTCCGGGCTTGAGCTTCACGCGATAGCGACGTTCCCGGCGGTCCCGCAGCACCACAACCTCACCGGCCTCAAGGGGCCTGAATGCGCTCTTCTCTGTTGCTTTTTTTGCCATAGTTGTTCGTTAGCGTCCCTGTTTAACAATCGAAACGGGCCGCCCACTGTGGGGCGGCCCATGTTTGCCGTACTGCGTTCTGCTTAGCCTTGGACTTTGTCCAGTGCGCCAAGGAGCTCCTCTGGCGTTGGGACCGTCCCTGGCTCATAGGTGTTCATCCACCGGATGATGCCTTCCTTGTCGATAATCACCGCTGCCCGCCGTGCCGTGCCTCGTTCCTCATTGAGGTATCCGTATGCACGGAGCACCTCGCCGTGAGGCCAGAAGTCGGCCAGCAGGGGATAGCCAATGCCTCCCATGGATCCCGCCCATGACTTGAGAGCGGCGGAGGGGTCTGAACTTAGGCCCAGGACCTGGGCCCCTTTCTCCTCGAACTGCGCCATTGCGCGGTTGAGCGAGGAGGTCTGGTTCGTTCAGCCACCGGTGAAGGCGGCTGGGTATAGCGATAAGACGACGTACTTGTCGCCTTTGAACTGGCTGAGCGTAACCGGGTCGCCCTCATGGGCTCTTAGCGTAAAGTCAGGGGCTGGCTGCCCTACATCAACCATGGATTGATACCTCGTGTTGGTATTGCGCGCTCCTGGGGGGCGCGTAGGTGGAGGATAGATGAGTGGCGACTTGACGTAAAGGGGCTAGTCCGGCCGCCAGCGCAGGTACGGCTGGCGCGCGGCCTTCGCCTCATCAAGACGGGAGACAGGCGTGCTGTGAGGCGCGGCATGGAGGAAGTCGGGGTCGTTGGCGGCCTCATCGTCAATCCGTCGCAGCGCCTCGGCAAAGGCGTCCATCGTCTCCTTGGACTCCGTCTCCGTGGGTTCAATCATCAGGGCCTCGTCCACCACCAGTGGGAAGTACATAGTGGGGGCGTGGAAGCCAAAGTCCAGCAACCGCTTCGCCACGTCCAGCGCCTTCACTCCGCTGTGAAGCTTGGCGGAGAAGACCACCTCATGCATGCAGATGCGGTCATAGGGCAGGTCAAAGTAGCCCCGTAGCTGCTCTTTCAGGTAATTGGCGTTCAGCACCGCGTTTCCGCTGATGTCCAGCATGCCCTGGCCTCCCAGGAGCGTGATGTACGTGTACGCCCGCACCAGCACGCCAAAGGAGCCAAAGAACCCGCCCAAACGCCCAATGCTTTGGGTAGGACGGCTGAACACGTAGCGGTTGCCGTCACTGGACTTCTCCACGCTGATTACAGGCTCCGGCAGGAAGGGCAGCAAACGCTCGTTGACGCATACCGGCCCCGCGCCAGGGCCGCCGCCGCCGTGAGGCGTGCTGAAGGTCTTGTGGAGGTTCAGGTGGACCACGTCAAAGCCAAGGTCGGCCAGCTTCACGCGTCCCAGGATGGCGTTCATGTTTGCGCCGTCGCCGTAGACCAGGCCGCCAGCCTCGTGGATTATCCGGCACATCTCCACAACGTGGGTGTCAAATAGCCCAAGGGTCGTTGGCTGCGTGAACATCACGCCAGCCAGGTCGTCCGTCGCCTCGCGTCGCAAGGCCTCCATATCCATGTTGCCGTCCGCGTCCGACGGTATGGCCACTACGTCAAAGCCACCCATCGCTGCTGATGCAGGGTTGGTCCCATGGGCGGTATCAGGAATCAGCATCTTTCGTCGGTGACTGCCGCCGTTTGCCATGTGGTAGGCGCGCATCATCAGGATGCCAGAGAGTTCACCGTGAGCGCCTGCCAGAGGGACCAGCCCGCACCCCTGCATGCCCGTGACCTCTTTGAGGTACTCCTGAAGGCCGTGCAGCAATTCCAGCGCGCCCTGGGCTTGTTCTGGCGACTGCCGAGGGTGGAGTTGTGCAAGCCCAGGCAAAGAGGCCGTGGCCTCATTCACCCGTGGGTTGTACTTCATGGTGCAGCTACCCAGTGGGTAGAAGTTGGTGTCTATGGAGAAGTTGAGCTGACTGATGTTCGTGAAGTAGCGGACCACCTCGCCCTCGGAGACCTCTGGCAACTCAAGGTCGTCACGCAGCATACCGGTGCCGGGCAGTGGCTGTTCAGGAACGTCCAGGGCCGGAAGAGAGACGCCCGTGCGGCCGGGTACGCTCCTGTCCATTAGCAGGCGGCGCTGATAGTCCTCAGACGTGATTGGCAATTGCTGCTTCTGCACCATCAGCCAATCTCCTTCAATGCTGACACCAGACTGTCTATCTCGCGACGACTGTTGACCTCAGTAACACAGACCAGCATCCCGTTGGGCGTCAGGTCACTGATGTCCAGTCCGCCAATGATGCCCCTGTCCTGGAGCGCGGCGTTGATCTCAGCCGGGGGCCGGGGACAGCGCACCACGAACTCCTGGAAGAACGTGTCCTCCATGGGCAGGCTGTAGCCTGGTATCTCAGCAATTTGGCCGGCCGCATAGTGGGCCTTGTGGTAGCAGAGCTCCGCAACGCGGCGCAGCCCCTGCTTGCCCATACACGCTACGTAAATGGTAGCCATCAGGCCAATGAGCGCTGTGCTGGTGCAGATGTTGGAAGTGGCGCGCTCCCGCCGTATGTGCTGCTCTCGCGTTTGGAGCGTCAGCACGTAGCCGGTGCGGCCCTGGGTGTCCGTGGTTCGTCCCGCTATGCGCCCTGGCATCTGGCGGAAGAACTCTTGCTTACAGGTAAAAATGCCCACATAAGGCCCGCCAAAGCTAGGTGGCACGCCTAACGCCTGCCCCTCAGCCGTAGCGATGTCTACGCCATACGCGCCGGGTGACTTGAACATGCTCATGGCTACGGGGTCTGCTGATGTACACATGAGCGCGCCATGGTTGTGGGCCACATCTGTCAGCCCGCCCACGTCCTCAAGGTGGCCAAAGAAATTGGGGCTCTGCACCAGGAGGCATGCGGTGTCAGGCTCAAGCTCCCGTACGCTGCTGGAAACCGTGTAGACCTCTATGCCCTGGGGCTCTGCGTAGGTGCGCACCACCTCTGCGTAGTTCGGCGCGACTGTGTCCACAATGGCGACTCGTCCCCGCTGCGTTACGCGGCATGCCATGAGCGCGGCCTCAGCAAGGCTCGTTGCGCCGTCATACATGCCAGCGTTGGCTACCTCCATGCCCATAATCTGGCTGGACATGGTCTGAAATTCAAAGGTTGATTGGAGCGTGCCCTGGGATGCCTCAGCCTGATAGGGCGTGTAGGAGGTCAGGTACTCACCGCGGCTCACCAGAGCGCTTACCACGGATGGCGTGAAGTGCCGGTAGACGCCTGCACCCAGGAAGCTGGTGTAACGGCCAGGGTAGAGGTTGCGCTCACTGAGGCGTTGGAGCTCTTGCAGCACCTCCATCTCGGAGAGCGGCGCGGGCATGTTCAGCTCAGGGTTGCGGAACTCAGCAGGGATGTCCTGGAAAAGGTCGTCAACGGAGCCAACGCCAATGGCCTGAAGCATTGCGGCTTGTTCGTCGGGATGTAAGGGGAAGTGAACTGAGAGTCCGCCATGGTCGGCCAGCGAGGGCCTTCAGTCCTTTCAGTTTATCGGTGCGAAATCGGGTGAGAGGGTTAACCCTCTCCGGTGAGTTTGCCGTACGCTTCCGCGTCCAGCAGAGTGTCCAGTTCCGAAGCGTTGGAGACCTTAACCTTTATCAGCCAGCCCTCTGCGTAGGGCTCAGTGTTGACCAGCTCCGGCTTCTTGACCACGGCATCGTTGACCTCCGTGACCTCGCCGCCGATGGGGCAGAAGAGCTCCGACACTGCCTTGACCGACTCTACTTCACCAATTTGGGAGAATTGGGTCACGGAGTCGCCCACCTTTGGGAGCTGCACGTACACCACGTCGCCAAGCTCGGTCTGCGCAAAGTCAGTGATGCCAATGCGAGCGGAGCCGTCAGACTCCATCAACACCCACTCGTGTTCCTTGGAGTACTTGCGGTCGGCGGGGTTGGGCATTGCAGTTACCTCGGCCTTGAGTAAAAGGGAGTCCGCACGACCTCAGCGTCGATCAGGTTGCCGCGAACGTCCACCTGGATGCGGCTCCCAGGGGAAACTGACTGTGCTGGAACATATCCGAGGCCTATATTCCTGTCAAGCGTGGGTGAATAGCCGCCGCTGGACACTTCACCAACACGTTGGCCGTCCACAACTATGCCCGAATGCGCCCTGGGCAGTGCGCCCTTCTCTATGGTTTGAAAACCAACCAATTGCCGTGCCGGTCCGCTGGCCTGAATGGCCCGAAGGGCGACCCCGCCGCAGAAATCACCCTTGTCCAAAGCTATGAACCGTTCAAGACCCGCCTCAAGGGGATTGGTCTTGGGTGATATGTCGTTGCCGTGTAGGGGCAGCGCCGCCTCCAACCGCAGCACGTCCCGTGCACCAAGGCCGGCTGGCATTGCGCCATGTTCCATCAGCAGGCCCCAGAGCCATGCCGCGTCCGCTGAAGCTGGCATGATCTCCACGCCGTCCTCACCCGTGTACCCTGTGCGGCCGACGAGCGCTTGCTTGCCCTGGATGGTAGCTTCCACGATGCGAAAGTGCCGCGTGGCGGCTGGGTCGAAGTCTGACAACGTTGCCATGAGGGCAGTGGCCTCAGGCCCCTGTAACGCAATCATGGCAATGCGGTTCGTAGCGTCGTCCAACGTGACGTTGGGGAAACGCTCGTCCCGCCAGCGGGTAACCCAGGTGAGCACCTCAGGCGTGTTAGAGGCGTTGGCCACCAGCAGGTACCGCTGCTCGCTCAAGCGATAGATGATGCAGTCGTCAATGATGCCGCCGTCCTCGTTGCACAGCAGCCCATAACGAGCGCGACTCAACGGCATCTCCGGGCCAATGTCGCCCGTGTTGACCCAGTCCAGCAGCGCTTGAGCGTCTGCACCTTCCACGAATATGCGCCCCATGTGAGAGACGTCGAATATGCCTGACTTGCTACGGACGGCGCGGGCCTCGGCAAGGATGCCCTGCGGGTACTGCACGGGCATCTCCCACCCGGCAAACGGCACCATCCGTCCACCCAGGCTTACGTGGGTCTCATACAGCGGCGTGCGTTGAAGGGAAGTGGTCATCCTACCCCAGCACCGAGAAGCCGTCTGGCAGCGGCCTGCGGCCCGTGAGCGCCATCGCCACATCGGGAGCCGTGCCTTTCGCTACTGCCAGGTCAGATAACACGTTCAGCACCATGCCCATGGCCAGCGGAGGCGGCTCCACGTCCAGCCCTGCGGCTGTCGCTATGTCCAAGGTATGCACCAGCAACTCCACCACGCGGGTCGCCAGGTAGTCCTCAAGCCGTATCGCACCCGCCTGGGAACGTATGACTAAGGGGTCTGCCAGCGAGTCCAGCACGCTCGTCACCTGCTGCGCTGACTCACGTACCTTGGCTTGCGGGTTGTCGCCCAGGGAAGCGGCTGCACGCCGGCCGCTTTCAGCCACCTGTTCGTTGATGCCAGCAGGAGCCATCGCCTTGATGTAATAGTCAGCGGGACTTTCTATCTCCGGCGCGTCAGCGGTGTCGCCAACAAAGCGCTCCAGGGCTGTCAACGCCCTATCTGAATGACCAACAAGCTCCCGCAGGTCCCACACGCCCAAAGCAGGAGCTGCCCACTTGTCGTCAGGGATGTGTGCGACAGTATCCGCGAGAAACGCGGCAGCCCGCTTGAACGCCTCTCGGGCCTGGGCGGGATCAGTTGGGTGGATGCCTGGCATGATGGGCTAGGCCTTAATCTTCAGCCGCATTGCCTTGGCCGCCTCAACCATGTGCTCCAGAGATGGCTCAACCTCTTCCCAACGGCGCGTCTTCAGCCCGCAGTCCGGGTTCACCCACAACTGGTCTGGCGACAGCACTTCCAGCGCCTTGTTGAGTAGCTCCTCCATCTCAGCGGGGCCTGCCACCCGTGGCGAGTGGATGTCGTACACACCGGGACCAATCTCGTTGGGGTAGTGGTACTTGCCAAAGGCGCCCAGCAACTCCATGTCCCTGCGGGAGGACTCTATGGATATGACGTCCGCGTCCAGTTCACCAATGGCTTCAATGATGTCGTTGAATTCGGCGTAGCACATATGGGTGTGTACTTGGGTGCGGTCACTCACGCCTGAAGCCGCCAGCCGGAAGCTGTCCACGGCCCAGCGTAGATAGTCCGCCCAGTCCTCCTGGCGCAAGGGCAGCCCTTCCCGTAGCGCGGGCTCGTCAATCTGGATTACGTTGATTCCAGCGGCCTCCAGGTCCGTCACCTCGTCACGGATGGCCAGGGCAAGCTGCTTGGCTGTCTCGCTGCGGGGCTGGTCGTTCCGTACAAATGACCACTCCAGCATCGTGATAGGACCGGTGAGCATGCCCTTCACGGGCTTACTCGTCAGTGACTGTGCGTAGGTAATCCAGTCCACCGTCATGGGCTTGGGACGGCTGACGTCGCCAAAGATGATGGGCGGCTTGACGCCCCGTGAGCCGTAGCTCTGCACCCAGCCGTTCTTGGTACTGATATAGCCGTCCAGCTGCTCCCCAAAGTACTCCACCATATCGTTGCGCTCGGCCTCGCCGTGGACCAGCACATCCAGACCAACCTTTACCTGGAAGCGGATTGCGTTGGCAATCTCCTCCTTGAGAAACACCTGGTACTGGTCGTCGGTGATATCCCCCTTGCGGTGGTCCGCTCTCGCCTTACGGATCGTACCGGTCTGGGGGAAGGAGCCAATGGTGGTGGTGGGGAACCCGGGCAACTTCAACGACTCCCGCTGAGTCTTCTGTCGCTCCTCAAAGGGGCTGGCGCGAAGGAGCATGGTGTCGTCAACGGCGGCGGAGCGCTGCTTGACCAGTTGGTTGTGGATGCGTGGCGATGTCCGCCTGCTCTCCATAGCCTTGGCGTTGGCTGCAAACGCACCCTCCACACTCTTCTTGCCCTTGTTGAGTGCGTTGGCAATCGTGGCAATCTCGGTCACTTTTTGGTGGGCAAAGGACAACCAAGACTTCATCTCGTTGTCCAGCCCGGTCTCAAAATCAAGGTCCACTGGGCTGTGCAGCATGGAACAGGAGGGGCCAATGAGTACGCGGTCGCTCCCAATTTGGAGCACTGCCTTCTCCACAGTTGCCAATGCCTTGCTCAGGTCGGTCTTCCATACGTTGCGGCCGTCCACCACACCCATGGATAGGGCCATGGTGGTGGGTAGCTTGGGCAGCAGGTCACCCAGTTGCTCTGGCCCGCGGACCAGGTCCACGTGGAGTGCTGCCACGGGCAGTCCCAACGCCGTTTGGAGGTTGTCCCGTACCCCGCTGAAGTAAACGGCGACAAGCAGCTTGAGCTTGGGTGACGCCGCAGCAAGCTGTGCGTACGCCCTCCCAAAGGCGGCTCGCTGTGCGCCGTCTTGCTTTAGGCCCAGGTACGGCTCATCAATCTGGACCCATTCTGCCCCTGCTTCAGAGAGCTTGCGTAGAGCCTCCTCGTAGGCAG
>JAQBVZ010000014.1 GCA_027625205.1 Chloroflexota bacterium | reverse complement strand
CCTCACCAAGCGGTTCAATGATGATCCGGCCTTTATCTATCTCAGTACGGAGGGTGCGGTCACTGAGGACCATGTGGTTCACCGCCTTGGTGGTCCGAAAACGGATGTTGCATGTACGCTGCGGGTGCGAGGGCTATTCTAACAACCGCGGGCGTGATGCGGTAGCGCCGAATTTTGGTGCTGTGAGGTACCGTATGCCAGAAAGGCTCTAGGCGCGCTTAGTAATACACTGCGTTGCCGCCGCCGCCCGCGGCCACCACAGTGTCGCCAGTGATGGCCAGGGACCTTGGCGATGCGAGGAACGTCACCACGTTTGCAATGTCACTGGAGTCCACCATCTGCCGGATAGCGTTCCTGGAGATGATGTCCTTCTCATACTCCTCTGGGGTCTTGCCCTGTGCCTTGGCCATGGCTTCCAGCCGTTGAGGCCAGATCTCCGTCCGCGTTTGGCCCGGGTGCACCACCGTCACGTTGATGCCGTGGGGTGCAAGCTCGTTGGAGAGCGTCTTGGTCAGGTACACGACCGACACGTTGCGCATACCGCCGCTGTAATTGCCGGCGTTTCGTGCGGCCAGGCCGGAGATGTTGATGATGCGTCCCCAGCCGTTTTCTTTCATGTTGGGCGCCAGGGCCCGTGCGCAGCGGAGGTAACCCAGCGTCTTGCCGTTGTAGTCGCCCAGAAATGCCTCGGCGTCCACCAGGCCGGCGTCGGGGTTTTCACCGCCGCCAGCGCCGCCAACAGCGGCGGCGTTGTTCACCAGGATGTCTATGTGGCCCAGAGCCGCCAGAGCCTCTTTCGCCATGTTGGCCACGGACTCATTGTTAGAGGTGTCTCCCACAACAGGGACAATGCGCCTGCCGGTCTCCTTGCTCAGCTCCTCAGCCGTGGCCTCGAGCGTGTCTATGTTGCGGGCGCTGATGACCACGTCTACGCCTTCATTGGCAAGTTGCCGTGCGATTGCCTTACCAATGCCACGGCTCCCTCCGGTGACCAGCGCGGTCTTTCCCTCTAACTGTAAATCCATTGCTCTCTCCTCAACCGGCGGGGGCCGGAGAAACTACGTTGCAAATGTGGTGGCGAACACCAGCGCGACAATGGACATGAGCTTGATCAAAATGTTGAGAGACGGCCCAGAGGTGTCCTTGAACGGGTCGCCGACGGTGTCACCAACGACTGCAGCCTCGTGGGCGGGGGAGCCCTTGCCGCCATGTGCGCCAGCCTCAACGTATTTCTTGGCGTTGTCCCACGCGCCGCCTGAGTTGGCCATGGTGATGGCCAGCAACGCGCCGGTGGCAATAGCGCCAATGAGCAGACCGCCGACAGCCTCCGCGCCCAGGAAGGGAATGAGACCAACGATTATGGGCACGATAACTGCCAGCAGGCCGGGGAGAATCATCTCCCGCAGCGCGCCCTTGGTTGAAATGTCCACGCACTTGGCGTATTCAGCCTTGACGCCCTCCGTACCCTCTCGCAATCCGGGGATCTCTCTGAACTGCCTGCGTACCTCTTCCACCATGTCCTGGGCAGCGCGGCCCACGGCCTCCATGGTCAAAGCACTGAAGACAAAAGGCATCAGCGCGCCAATGAGCAGCCCCACCAGAGTGGAGACGTTCAGAATGTTGATGATGTCTAACCCAACAGCGCTGGCGTACGCAGCAACCAGGGCTAGGGAGGTCAGCACTGCGGAGCCAATGGCGAAACCCTTGCCTGTGGCAGCCGTGGTGTTGCCAAGGGAGTCCAACGCGTCTGTCCGGTCACGCACCTCTGGGTCTAGATGCGCTTGTTCTGCGATGGCCCCTGCGTTGTCAGCGACAGGCCCGTAGGCGTCTGTTGCCAGTGTGATGCCTAGGGTTGAGAGCATGCCGACGGCCGCAATGGCGATGCCGTACAGCCCCGCAAGCTGGTGTGCGCCAATGACCGCTGCTGCAATGACAAGCAACGGGATGATTGTGCTCAGCATGCCTGTAGCGAAACCGGTGATGATGACGGTAGCTGGGCCCGTGGCTGTCCGGGCGGCAATGGCCTTGGTGGGGCCGTATTCATAGCTGGTGTAGTACTCAGTGCTCAGGCCAATGATGACGCCCGCGCCCAGGCCAACGCCAACCGCGCCAAACACGTTCCATACCGCGGTCATGCCAAGGTCGTTCTGAACAGTGAAGAGCCACCAGATGGCGGCGAAGGAACCAACAAGTCCCATCAGGCTAGCGGCAAAGATGCCGCGTCGCAGAGACCAGAGCAAGTTGCCAATGGTGGCAGTCTCACCTGTGCGCACAATGAATGTACCCAGGATTGAGGCGATAATGCCGACACCGCCAATGAGGAACGGGAGCACGGTGCCTGGTGAATAAACGCCTGCGGCGCTGCCCACGACAGCCGCGCTGCCAGCCAGCGCCAGTGTCGCGATGATGGCGCCCACGTAGGACTCAAAGAGATCCGCGCCCATACCGGCCACATCGCCCACGTTGTCGCCAACGTTGTCAGCAATCACAGCCGCATTGCGGGGGTCGTCTTCAGGGATGCCCGCCTCCACCTTGCCGGCCAGGTCACCGCCCACGTCAGCCGCTTTGGTGTAGATCCCGCCGCCCACACGGGCGAACAGCGCGATGCTTGATGCGCCGAAGCTGAACCCGGCCACAATGGTTGGACTTTCAAAGATTAGCCAGAGAACGGCAGCGCCGATGATGCCGATGCCGACGACGCTCATCCCCATCACGCCGCCACTGGAGAAGGCGACACGGAGCGCTGGGTTCAGGCCCGTCCGCGCAGCTGCCGCGGTGCGCATGTTGGACTTAACTGCAATGCGCATACCTGCGAACCCTGTCAACGCGGAGGCCAAGGCCCCCACGAGGTAGGCGTAAGCAACCTCAGGTTCCTGGGCTTCACGGGCAAGCCCAAGGACCAGCAGTATGACAAAAACAATGGCTACAAACCCGGCAAGCATGGTGTATTCACGCTTGAGGAACGCATTGGCGCCTTCCTGAATAGCCGCGCCAATTTCCTGCATTAACTCAGTGCCTTCCTCATGCTTGAGGACGCGCATTGCCAGGAAACCTGCGAATAGAAGGGCGAGTACGCCTGATACGAAGACCAAAATGAACCCAGCCATGATGCCTCCTTACAATTCTGAAAGGAGCCCTGTCCGTCATGGAAGGGCTCCGTTAACGAGTGCTGCTAGCTAATTCACGATTGAAAACGTTACCATCCGTTACGATTGTCGTCAAGGCAATTGGCGAGCAGAGTTGTGACAGTTACGTGACTTCTGTGCGGGCTGTTACGCTCCGCCAACGCCTGCTGTGGCTTTAACAGTGATTGCCTTGTCAGGGCATGCGGTCACGCATTCCATGCAGCCAATGCATGCTCCTTCATCAACCGGCACTGCCTGCATGCCGCCGTGGACCTTTATCTTCAACAGGAAGAACGGGTTGCGTACGGTGGTGGGCCGCCTCTGAAAAACGTCGGTGGGGCAAACGTCCAGGCACGTCTACTTGCCCTCGCAGGCATGGTCGTTGACGATGACTTTCCAGGTAGCCATGGGCGTCTCCTGCTTTGCGGGAGGCTGAAAGCCTACGTCTCGTGTTCCGCCAGCAAACGCTCCAGCCTGCGTTGCCGCAGCGTCATCGTCAGGTCGCCTCTCGTGCGCTCCAGCACTCCGCGCAGCTGGTCAGTGGTCCTGCGCAGGCCGTTGGTCAACGCGTCCGGGAAGTCCATGGTCACCATCTGGTTGTAGACCTCGTCCATCGTCTCCATCAACTCCTCAGAGCGGGAGTCGTCATCACGGCGGAGGGAGTCTAGGATATAGCGGCGCAGTTCGCTGGCGGCCTCCGCCAATCCGTTGAGATAAGGGGCCACCTCCACGCCAAGCTTCGTGTTGGTGGGTAGGGGTGTTCCGGCTATGAATGCGTAGACTGCCGACGCCTCTGTGTATTCTTTCTGTGCGTCCTGGGTGTAGCCGGTGAAGTAGAGGTCTGGATGGTCATGGAGGAGGGCCTTTGCCTCCGCCACGAGGTCACCAGCCGCTTTCACCAGGGTCTTGGCCTGCTCCATCTCATGCCGGTGGACGGAGCGAATGGCGTTGGCGGAGTTGCGGACCACCTCGCGGGAGAGGGGGATAGCGCGTTCCCGCACCTCATGTTTCTGGGTGAAGAAGGCGCGGGCTTGGTCAGCAATGCCGGTTAGGTGAATGGAGGAATCGTCCACTATACAGGCCTCCTGGGGGGTGCGACCGCACTGTAGCAGAGGCGGTGCGTGGACGGCCAGCAGGCGTTAGTCCCTATTCCTCGCCTTCGTCCAAGAGTGAAGTAAAGAAGTTCATAGAGTCGCTTGGTCTTTTTTCAGCAGAGGGGCCTTCGACGATTTGCCTGACTGTATCTTCTGTCGCTTCTTGGGACGCAGTCCAAGGTATGTTCAATATTGCATTTTCTAACTCATAAACACTATCGAGAAAGGCTCCAAATTTGCGCTTACCTCGTTCCATCAGTGGCGACGGCTTAGCCTCTTTAGCAAACCAATCTTGGCCTGCGGCGTCATAGGCATACGCTTCTTCAGGGTGAACTTTCAAAGCGGCACTTCTGCCTCCGTACTTAATTGTGTCGATGCCAAGCCGGGCCTGATAAGCCGCATGCCAGGGCAAGGCTCCTCCCTGTTCAAACATACGCTGAGCGTGGGCGAATTCATGCCAGACATCTATCGGATCTGGCTTAGTGTCCACGACGTTGCCCTCATCGTCTGTCTCAAGTGCTACGAAAACGCCGAGAGGCCCGCCAAGTGCAAGGCCGACCGCACCTTGAAAGTCAAGGATTTTTTTGATTGGACCCTCACCTATAGTGGTGAGGCGTATGCGCCTGCCGCCTAGCTGCCAAGGACGCTCAATCGTGCTGTCCACAATGCCTAAGGCATCAAAGGCTTTCTGCTTAAGCTTTTCCTGTTGCTGGTCTATTTTGTCCTCAACAGCACCTTTCACGTTTGACGGAAACTCCTTTACATCCGTTGCGAAGTCCACCACGTCATCACGGAAATCACTAGCTTTGTTTGTTATGCGGCCCCAAAAGCTGCGCTTTTCCTTTGGCTTGATTACGGGCGCAGGCGTTAGTATGGGGCCACGTTCACCAACGAACAGAGGAAAGTTCTGCTGCTTCTTCTTGGGTTTTGGACGGGGCGCAAACCTCAGGCCGCTCTCACCGGGAAGCAAAGGAAACCTCTGCTCCGCCCGGCGTGGATCACGCGGTGGTGAAGGCGGCGGCGGTGGGTCGTCGTGTTCCGAGCTTTGGTAAAAGGGCATGGCCACCTCCTTGCAAACGGTGGTGACAGAAGGTGGGTACATCCCATTGTCCCGTAGGCATGGCAGAGGGTCTATGGCCTGGTGTCGCAGGGACGCCCCGCCTATTGGATTGTGCGGTTTTTCACTTGTGAGCGCATGGCCCCTGTGCTATTCTGGCCCTGCTTTGGGGAGTACCTTATTTTGGTCACTGTCGCCTAGCTGAGGTGGTAACTGATGGAGCAGCAGGATTTAGCGGGGCTTGCGCCTGATATCGGTTACGCGGTTGGGCTGAAACTGGATGAGGAATGGGGCCAGGACCGCACTGAAGGCGCCACCATTGAGAGCCTCAAGTGGAGCTGCCAGGAGGCCTTTCCTGAGCCCACCATTCAAGTCCCTGATGACATCAAGAGCAACGTAGCGGTAACGTCGGTGGACGCGCTCCTCAACTGGGGACGCCGCTCCTCCGTATACCCCGTCGCCTTTGGCTTGGCGTGCTGCGTATTTGAGATGATTGCCAGCGCAATGTCGCGGTTCGACATCTCACGCTTCGGCATGGAGGCCATGCGGGCCACGCCCCGCCAGGCGGACCTACTCATCGTCTCCGGCACCCTCACCTGGAAGATGGCGCCCGTCATCCGGCGGGTGTATGACCAGATGCCAGAGCCCAAGTGGGTTATTGCCATGGGTGTGTGCGCCACCTCAGGCGGCCCTTACTACCAGGGCTACAGCGTTGTGCCCGGCGTGAACCACATCATGCCTGTGGACGTTTATGTGCCGGGCTGTCCGCCACGGCCTGACGCTCTGCTCTACGGCATCATGCAACTCCATGACAAGATTAAGAAGTACAACGTGATGAAGCATCCGGCGGGGGCCTGAGATGACGACGGCTGTGCTTGGTACGGACCTGGCAGGCGCTCTGCGGCAGCGGTTCCCCGACGTGGTGATTGATGCCGACGACATTGCCGTTTGGGTAACACCGGAGTCGGTGAGCGACGTCTGCGCCTACCTCAAGGCTGACCCTGACCACCAATACGATTTGCTCAATTTGCTATCAGCGGTGGACTACGTTGAGTACTTTGAGGTGGTCTACCACATGACCTCCATTAGCAGGAATGCCAGCGCAGTGGTGAAGACCCGCTCCTATGGACGAAACGAGCCCACGGTGGCGTCGGTCTCCGGCGTGTGGCGTGGCGCCCACCTCCATGAGCGAGAGGCGTACGACCTTATGGGCGTGAGTTTCTTCGGTCACCCTGACCTACGGCGCATCTTGCTGTGGGAGGGGTTTGAGGGCCACCCGCTCCGGCGGGACTATCTGGAACCACCGCTGCCGTATAAGTGGCCTCACGGCGGCTGATTAGACACTGCCGCCCGCCCTTCGACAAGCTCAGGGTGAGCGGACAAATGTAAACAATACCGTTCGTCCTGAGGCTCTCGAAGGATGAACGGTACATAACGGGAGAACACACAAGTGTCGTTGAACATGCAGCCGGTCACGGTCAACATTGGCCCCCACCACCCAAGCACCCACGGCGTGTTCCGTATGAAGGTCACCTTCGACGGCGAGAACATTGTTGATGTGGAGCCGGTGATTGGCTATCTGCATCGCGGCACGGAGAAGCTGGCGGAGGAGCGCAACTACACCCAGATCATCACGTTGACGGACCGCCTGGACTACGTGGCATCCATGACCAACAACCAGGCGTACGTCCTCTCTTGCGAGAAGTTGGTGGGGCTGGATGTGCCGGACCGGGGCATGTACCTGCGGGTCATAGCAGCGGAGCTTCAGCGAGTGGCCAGCCACCTCATTGGCATTGGCTTCTTCCTGCAAGACCTGGGCGCTTTCGGCACGCCGTTGATGTACTGCTTTCGCGAGCGCGAACGTATCCTTGACCTGTTTGAGATGCTCTGCGGCGCCCGCATCACGGTGAGTTACATGCGGATAGGCGGGGTCTTCCAAGACGCGCCCGTGGACTTCTGGCCAGCGCTCCGCAGGTTCATGGGCGACATCCCCTCTTACATCGACGAATTAGACGCGCTCATTTCCACGAACGAGATTGTCTTGGCGCGCACCAAGGGCGTATCCCCCCTCACGGGTGAGCAGTGCATCAACGCCTCCATCACCGGCCCCATACTCCGCGCCTCTGGCGTGGAGTGGGATCTGCGCAAGTCCGCCCCCTACGATGTTTATGACCGCGTGGCGTTTGACGTCGTCACGCTGCCGGATGGCGACAACTACGCCCGGTACGCTGTCCGCTTGGCGGAGATGCGACAGTCGCTCCGCATCATTGAACAGTGTGTGGCGCAGATAGAACCCGGACCCGTGCGCGCCACCACCAACATGCTCTTCCGCCCACCAGCAGGCGAGGCCTACGTACCCATTGAAGCGCCCAAGGGTGAGCTTGGTTTCTACATAGTGAGTGACGGCACGGTGTCTCCGTTTCGCTGCAAGATACGGGGCCCCTCCTTTGTGAACCTGACGCTGCTCAAGGAGATGATGGTGGGCTACAAGCTGGCGGACGGCATAGTGTCCCTGGGCAGCCTGGACTTTAACGTTGGTGAGGTGGACCGCTAGTGGGTGACGTTCTGGCAGAAAACCGCATCTTCAGCACCGTGTACACCTTGGTCAATGACCTGGTGCCGGATGGCTGGTCATGGGTGGCGTACCTAGCCGCTGGCATGTCCATCATCATGTTTGTTGTTAACTCGCTCATGATTATGGCCACCTTCTATACGTGGGTGGAGCGACGCCTCCTGGGACGCTTTCAGAGCAGGCTGGGGCCCAACCGGGCTGGCCCCTTTGGTCTGCTCCAGCCCATTGCTGACCTACTCAAACTTATTTCCAAAGAGGACATCCTCCCCCGTAGCGCGGACCGCATTATCTTTAACGTGGCCCCTGTCCTGATGCTGGCAGCCACTCTCATTGTGCTGGCTGTGGTCCCCTTTGGCAGGGGTTCATACATAGCGGACCTGAATATTGGCATCCTGTTCGTGGTGGCAATCAGCGGTATAGGCACGTTCTCCATATTCATGGCTGGCTGGGCCTCCGCAAACAAGTACGCCATGTTTGGGAGCATGCGCGCCATAGCCGCCTTGGTGAGCTATGAAGTGCCCATGGTCATGTCCATTCTGTCGGTAGTGGTGTTGACGGGTTCCATGTCCATGGTGGATATAGCAGAAGGCCAGGCGCTGCCCTTCATCCTGGTTTTGCCCATGGCGTTCATGATTTTCATGGTGAGCATCTCGGCAGAGCTCAACCGCGCGCCGTTCGACATTGTGGAGGCGGAGTCAGAGCTCATCTCCGGCTACAACACGGAGTACAGCGGAATGAAGTTCGGCACCTTCTTCGCGGCGGAGTTTGCCAACGGGCTGGTGGCCAGCGCCGTCATAGCCGTGCTGTTTCTCCAAGGCTGGCGTTGGGCGGTCTTGCCCTCTCACCTATGGTTCCTGTTGAAGGTGGGCGCTCTTGCCTTTGTGTTCATCTGGATACGCGCCACATTACCTCGGCTGCGCATCGACCAAATCCTGGGCTTTGCGTGGAAGTTCCTGCTTCCCCTGAGCCTCATCAACCTGGTGGTGGCCGCGGTGGAAGTGCTGTCATGGCCTGAGCAGACGGCCCTCCAGCAGTTCTACATGGCGCTCATCAACTGGCCAGTCGCTATCGTGAGCATCGTGGTATTTAGCAAAGTCGTATCGAAACGACAGCCAGTGCAACCGGTGGTAAGGGCCACAGTGGCCCAGGAGGTGGTGTGAGATGTACGGCCTAGGACTGGCAAAGGGATTTGGCGTCACGCTAAAGAACTTCATCCGAAAACCCACCACGGTCCAGTACCCGGAGGAGCGAAACACCCAACACACGCGGTTCCGGGGCCAGGAGTTTGCCTGGTACCAGGACCGCTGCACCGGGTGCGCCTCCTGTGCTAAGTACTGCCCGCTGGGGATCATCCAGATTGTCACTGACCCGGACGGCGGTTATGAGCAGGAGGGCGGCAGCTTCAAGGTGGATGTCTTTGACATAGACCAGGGCCGCTGTATGTACTGCGGCCTGTGTGTTGAAGCCTGCCCCTATGATGCACTGCATATGGGCTCTGGCTTTGAGGCCGCGCAGACCCAACGGGCTGACCTGGTTATCACCAAGGAACAGCTAACGGCCCGCGAGAA
>JAQBVZ010000013.1 GCA_027625205.1 Chloroflexota bacterium | reverse complement strand
CTTCTTCGCAGCCTCTTGCGCCTGGGCCATCTCCGCCGCCAGGTCAATGATGTAGTCCTCTTGGCCACCAACCACCTTGCGCTTGCCAAGCTCCACAAGGATGTCGCGTGGCTCCACGTTGAACTTCGCGGCGGCACGATAGGTGTGCAGCAGGAAGCTGGAGTAGACGCCCGCGTAGCCCAGGGTCAGGCTTGCGCGGTCCACCACCTGCGGTCGGGGCATGATGGGTTTCACCACGTCTTCAGCGGCATCCATGATCTTATAGAGATCGATTCCGGTGTCGTAGCCCTCAAGCTCCAGTACCGTTGCCAGCACCTCAGTGGGGGTGTTGCCAGCGCCAGCGCCCAGGCCCACGGTGCAGCCGTCCACGTAGTCAGCCCCCTCTTCCACTGCCGCCAGGGAGTTGCCAACGGATAGGCCCAGGTTATTGTGACAGTGCGCGCCCACGGGGACCTCAAGACCCCCACGAAGCGTGCTAACCTTGCGCTTGAACTCATCAGGACGCATGGCCCCTGCGGAGTCCACCACGTACACGCACTGCGCGCCATAGCTCTCCATGAGTTTGGCCTGTTCCAGCAGGAGTTCCGGCGAAATCATGTGGGCCATCATCAGGAAGCCGATGACCTCCATGCCCATCCCACGCGCCAATTCAATGTGCTGCTGTGAGATGTCAGCCTCTGTGCAATGAGTGGCGATGCGCGCGACCCTGACGCCAAGGTCGTAGGCCGCTGTCAGGTGCTCCTGCGTGCCGATGCCCGGCAACAGGAGGATGGCGAGCTGGGCCTTCTTGACCACCTTAGCGGCCGCCCTCAGCCAGTTCTCCTCCGGCTCTGCCGAGAAGCCATAGTTGAATGAGCTTCCACCCAGGCCATCACCGTGGGAGATCTCCATGGTGGTTACACCCGCGTCGTCCAGAGCCTCGGCAATGGACGCTATCTGCGCTGAGGTGAACTGGTGGGCCATCGCGTGGCTTCCGTCACGCATGGTTGAGTCAATGACACGGACTGCACGCTTAGCCACGGCTTACCTCCGTACCTACGCCTGCACCTGTGGGGAGGCCCAACCGGTGCCGCGCGAATTCTTCGCCAACAGCCTTGGCTGCGGCGGTCATGATGTCTAAGTTGCCGGAATACTTGGGCAAGAACATACCTGCGCCCTCAACCTCCAGCGTAATAACCACACGGTCATCGTAGAACACAGGGTCAATGCGAAGGCGATAGCCGGGGACGTAGGTGCGCACCCGCTCCGCCGTCTCATAGATAGAGGCCAGGATTGCCTCCTGGTCCATCTCCTCAACCTTGCAGTACACAGTGTCACGCATCATGATGGGCGGCTCTGCCGGGTTCAGGATCATGATGGCCTTACCCTGCTCAGCACCGCCAATGCGCACAATTGCCTCAGACGTGGTGCTCGTAAACTCATCAATGTTCTGTCGCGTGCCAGGCCCCGCGCTCTTGGAGGCGATGGTGGCGACAATCTCCGCGTAAGGCACGCGAGTGACCTTGGACACTGCGTTCACCATGGGGATGGTGGCCTGGCCGCCGCACGTAATCAGGTTCACATTGGGCTCATCCAACACATCACCAATGTTGACGTAAGGCACCACGTAGGGGCCCACAGCAGCGGGCGTCAGGTCTATGGCCGTCTTACCCAACTCCTTCAGCTTGGGAGCGTTGGCCATGTGCACCTTGGCGCTAGTGGCCTCAAACACAATGTCAGCCAATTCGTGCCGCTTCACGTAACCATCAAACCCTTCGTGCGTGGTCTCCAATCCGAGTTGCTTGGCAAGCGCCAGGCCCTCGGAATTGGGGTCAATGCCCACCACGAAGGTCAGGTCCAGGAACTCACTGTCCTGAAGCTTCAACATCAGGTCTGTGCCGATGTTGCCTGAGCCGAGTATTGCGCACTTTATTTTGTCTGCCATGGTCTACCTCTCTGCATTCCTCAAAATGCCCTAGACGAACTTGACCGATACCGTGCCCACCTTGGCGAAAGTCGCCTTTATCACGTCCCCTGCCTGAACGGGTGTTGCGCCGACAAAGGCGCCCGGCATCACAAACTCACCGGCCAGGAGGGAAATACCGTACTCGGAGAGCTTGTTGGCTGCCCAAGCGACGGCGGCTGCTGGGTTGCCCAGTACCGCTTCTCCCTTGGCGCGTCCAATCTCCTCACCGTTCTTCTCAAAGATCAACTCCTCGTTCACGAGGTCCAGTCCGTTGATCGAGACCTTGCCAGGCCCAACGACCACTCGTGCTGAGGAGGCGTTGTCGGCAATGGTGTCAGACAGCGTAATCTTCCAGTCCTTGATACGGCTGTCTATGACCTCCAGGGAGGGGAACACGTAGTCAGTGGCGGCAAGCACGTCCTCCACTGTCACGTTGGGGCCTTTGAGGTCACTCTTCAACATGAAGGCAACCTCAGGCTCCACCCGGGGCTGCAACAGCTTGCTTACTTCGTACTCAGCCTCATTTTCAATAAGCATGTCGTCCAGAATCATGCCGTAGTCAGGTGTGTCCACCTTAAACATGTCCTGCATGGCCTTGCTGGTGAGGCCCACCTTCTTGGCCACAATCCTCCGGCCAGATGCCAGGCGTTTGTCCAGCACCGCCAACTGCACCTTATAGGCGTCGTCAGGGCTCAGGTCGGTAAATTCTGCCGTCAACGGCCCCACGGGCGCAAAGTTTGCCTCTGCATCCATCAGCCGCTTGGCTAGTTCATGTACTTGGTCTCTACTCAGGCTCATTACTGCTCCTGCCCTCCGGTGAGTTTCCGAATTAAATTACATTTGCCTTGCGCCAAGTTGCTTTGCCGCTTCCAGGTACGGCAGCCCTTGCGCCAGGTATTTCTTGAACTCAGATTCCTTCTCTTTAATCTTGCGTACCTCTGCCAGCGTGTCCTCCACCATGGCCTGCGGGCAGACCACAGCGCCGGAGTCATCCGCAAAGATGAAGTCACCGGGCTGGACCGTCACACCACCCGCCATAACCGGGCCTTCATTGATGGAGTCCAGCTTCAGGCGTGTCTTGCCTGCGGTAGGCGTGATGTGCCGGGTCAACGTGGGGAAGCCAAGGTCCGTCATGATGTCTGCGTCACGTATGGCGGCGTCTGCAATAAGGCCCGCCACACCAATGCGTTGCGCGTCCAACGCCGCAAGCTCACCCCAGACGCTGATTGGCGCGCCCCCTGCGTCGATGACGATGACGTCACCTGCGCTGGCGGCTGCGAGTATACGGCCCAGACCAATCTCATCTGCAGCAAAGGTGCCGGGCGTACCCACAATCATCCGCACTACCAGCGCCCGTCCGTGAAATTTGATGCCGGGCCACACGGTCTGCAGGCCGGTCATACTGCCGTCAAAGCCCAGGGTATCCAGGGCGTCCCCAAACATTCCTGAGTCTACGCCGTCAAAGTTCTCTGCCATGGCCGAGACCCCCTTGGGATAGTGGTCATACTCACGGGGAGGCTAGACCCCCCCTAGATGAAGCGTACAAGCCGATATTATCAGATGAAAGGCCAGGATAGCCAGCTTGCGAACGCCGCAGGGGGCTACTCGGCGGGGGCGACGGCGAATACAATGGCGAGGCCCGGTTACAAGGCACAGGCAGGGCACTCCCTACGGAATCCCCCACGAGGTAAAGCACATGCGTGGAATAGAAGGAAAAGTGGCGCTGGTCACCGGCGCTGGCAGGGGCATTGGCCAGGGACTGGCCCTGGGGCTGGCTGCCGAGGGAGCGAAGCTGGTCTTGAACGACCTGGATGAAGGCCCCGTAAACGACACCGTCCAACAAATCAAGGCCGCAGGTGGTCAGGCCATTGGCATCGCGGGATCAGTGACTGACCCATCACTTGCGTCTCAGCTCGTGGATGCCGCGAAAAGCGAGTATGGCGACCTACATATCATAGGGACGTGCGCTGGCTTCATCTGGGATGGCATGATTCACCGCATGACGGACGATCAATGGCAGGGCATCATTGACGTGCACCTAACAGGGACATTCCGCGTAGTGCGGGAGTCCGTTTCTTTTATGCGAGAGAAAGCCAAAGCTGAGAAGGAAGCAAACGGCAACGCCATGGCGCGCCACATTGTTACCGTGTCGTCGCTGTCAGGCTTCGGGAACCTTGGCCAGGCCAACTATGCAGCCGCCAAGGCGGGCATTGTTGGCCTAACGCGGACGGTGGCCCTGGAGGGCGCCATGTTCAACATCATGGCCAACTCTGTGGCGTTTGGGTTGATAGACACGCGCATGACACGGTCCCAGGAGACACAGAACGAGCGTGTTGGCGAGGCAGTCCAAGGCATCCCCGAACAGGCGAGAGAGAAGCTCATGGCCACTGTCCCTCTGAACAGGCCGGGCTCTGTGGAAGAGGCCGTAGGGCCTATGCTCTTCCTGGCCTCAGACCACGCTAACTACGTCTCCGGCGTGCTGCTGGAGGTCAATGGGGCTTCCCACATCACGTAGGCATCGCGTAAAAGTGGCTAGTACAGGTCCTTCAGGCGCGGGCGCATGGCCCGATAGACGAAGAAGAGGGCCGCCACGCTGGTGCTGAGGAAGAACACCAGGTTCCAATCAAACTGCTGCACCACCATGGCAAGGGCTGTACCTGCTGCGGGCGGGTGTTCCGTATTGGTGCCTGCCATGACAAAGAGCGTGAGACCCACGGCGGCGGCAGCCCGCAGAGCGAATTCCCAGTCTATGCCGTTAGTCAGAGTTTCAATGGAGTCAGGTCCAGACCCTAGGGTCAACAGGCTGCCTATCACCAATGCCGCAAAGTGCCCGCCCAGGACGTTCCTTGCCTTGGCGGGCCTGCTGCCTGGCATGATGAAGAGCACAAAAGCTGTGGAGCCGATGGCTGCGATAACGACCGGTTGGCCAAGCCCCTGCCTATTGAACAGCGCCTGCTCCAGCAGAATGACCATAAGGATGGCGGCGGCGGCAACCCCGCATTGGAATAGGTAACGCCCCAGGTACTTACGGAGCTTGGGGTCCAGCAGTTGCAGGCGGGGAAAGCTCACAGTGACGCCACCGTGGAGGGCAAGGCGTTAGCGCTGCCCAAAGAGTGCAAAGAAGCGGTCCTCGTATTCCTCAAATAGCCCCCACCGCTCCAGTTCCTGGTGGACTTCAGACGGGGCCGCGTTCCCGCGACAGGCCTCTTCCATAAGGTGCTGAATACGTTGATGGGCGTCCCTGGGTGCGCCATCCTGCATGTCCAGCAGGCCGCGGGCGTGCATCTCAGAGGCGTTGGACTGAACGGAAGCGTTGGTCAATTCAAAGATGAATTTCATGAGAGAGACGTCCCAGAGGTCATCCACCCCATGGATGACCGCCTCCAGCTTACGATTTTCTTTGTCCAGCCGGTCCGTAATCTTGACCATGACCTCATCCAGGCTGCCTGAGACTACAGCAGTCTCCATGCCCTGGTTCTTATAGGCGTAGAGGATGCCTGGAGCGTGGGCCCCGTGTTCCTCAATCAGCGCTTGAAAGTATTCTTCCGCATTCTCCCCGAACCCTTCCAGGTTACTGAGGTAATACGGAGTCACCACCTGGGGCTTCTCAGCGCGGACGGTACCCTCTCGCACCACGGTCTCCAGGACGGCGTTGGGGAGGCCGTCAAAATCAGCGTAGACTGGCTCACTAACAAGGTAGTACCTGATGACCGTGGAACCGAAGGTGGACAGCGTCTGCTGAGGTGGCCGCACAATGGTGGTCTGCCGCACAGCACTGGCTATCCGTCGCTCAATGTTTTCCATAAGCACTCATTATAGCTTATAGCGTGCGTTGCTCCGGCCCCGGACCTTGGGAGCTTGTCAGGCTGTTGCGCTGGTGTCATATAGAAAATATCTATATGGCACACCTTCGAGCTTTCATAACTCCACAGGCTTATTTGCTGATTTGTATTGATAACGGGTTTACCTGTTCGCCATTTGGAGACTACACTTAGGTTCCATGGCAGAACAATATGCCTGATTCCACCATTTGAATCAAATGTTCCATAAGAACCCACCGCTGAAAGGTTTCGTCTATGGCAGACTTTGATCTTGTGATTGTTGGCGCGGGGCCTGGCGGTTACGTTGCCGCCATTCGCGCCGGACAGCTCGGCATGCGCACTGCCATCGTTGAGCGTGATGTTCTGGGCGGTGTGTGCCTCAACTGGGGCTGCATACCAAGCAAAGCCCTCCTGCGCAACGCTGAAGTCCTCTCACTCTTCCACCGCGCCGACAGGTACGGCATCACCGTGGGTGAAGTAACAGCTGACTATAACCAGGCATTTGAGCGGAGCCGCAGAGTGGTGGACAGGCTTACCAAAGGGGTCGCTGGCCTACTCAAGAAGAACAACGTTGAAGTGGTGCAGGGCGCGGCAAAGCTGACGGCTGCTCGCACCATCGCGGTGGACGGACGCGACCTCAGCGCCACCAATGTCATCCTATCCACGGGCGCAAGGCCCAGGACCATCCCCGGCCTGGACGTTGACGGCAAGCTGGTGATGACCTACCGCGAGGCCATTGTGGCAACCACGGTGCCGGAGAGGGCTGTCATCATTGGCGGCGGCGCTATCGGCGTGGAGTTCGCCTACCTGTATAACGCCTATGGCGCGGACGTCACCATAATTGAACGGGAGCCCCAACTCCTGCCCCTTGGCGACACGGAGATCAGCCAGGCGCTGGCCAAGTCTTTGGAGAAGCAGGGCATCCACGTCTACACCTCAGCCGAGTTCACAGGGCTGGAGCGCTCTGGCGCTGACAACGGGACGGTAAAGGTGAAGACTGGCGATGGCGACAAAGAGTTTGCGGCTGACAGGGTGCTTGTGGCCGTGGGCATCCAGGGTAATGTAGAAGACCTGGGGCTGGAGGAAGTCGGCATCATCGTGGAGCGCAGCTTTGTAACCGTTGACAGTGAACTCCGCACCGCCGCTGAAGGCGTCTACGCCATTGGTGACATGAACGGCATCATGCCCCTGGCCCACGTTGCTCAGACCCAGGGCGTGTACGTCGTGGAGCGCATCGCTGGTGAGGAGACGCTTCCTCTGGACTATCAGTCCATGCCCAGCGCGGTCTACTGCAACCCACAGGTGGCCAGCTTGGGCCTCACTGAGCAACAGGCCAAGGCGCAAGGCCTCAACTACAAGGTAGGTAAGTTCCCGCTAATAGCCAACGGCAAAGCTCTGGCCCTGGATGAATATGAGGGCATGGCAAAGTTGGTCATAGATGCGGGCACTGGAGAGATTCTGGGTGGCCACCTACTTGGCCCTGAAGTAACGGAAATGTTGGGTGAGCTGAGCCTTGCCCTTGTGCTGGAAGGCACCAACCTAGAGGTGGGCGCGGTGGTAAACGCTCACCCAACGGTATCGGAAGTCATAAAGGAAGCGGCCCTGGCCGCAGACGGCAAGGCTATTCACATTTAGCGCTGCCGCGTAGGGAGAAAGGGTGCTCATGAAAGTAGCCCAAGAGTTGACCAAAGAAGAGATGGTGGACCTGTACCGGAAGATGCAACTCATCCGAGTGTTTGAAGAACAGGCCGGTTCTCAGTACATGCGAGGCAAAATCCGCGGGTTTCTCCACCTCTATATAGGTGAAGAGGCCATAGCTGCAGGCGCTATCTCAGCGCTGGGGCCTGATGACTATGTAATCACCCACTACCGGGACCACGGCCACGCCCTGGCCCGTGGAATGGACCCCAAGCTCGCCATGGCAGAGCTATTTGGCAGAGCCACCGGCTCCAGCAAGGGCAAGGGCGGCTCCATGCACCTGTTTGACGCCAGCATCAACTTCATGGGTGGCTATGCCATTGTTGGCGGACAGCTCCCCATAGCCACGGGGCTCGCTCTGGCGGAGCAGTACAAGGGCACGAACAACGTTGTCCTCTGCTTCTTGGGCGACGGCGCCCTGAACGAGGGTGAGTTCCATGAGGCCATGAACATTGCCGCCATCTGGCATCTGCCGGTGATCTTCTTCTGTGAAAACAACCTCTACGGCATGGGCTCTCCTGTCGGAGACGTATTCGCCGTGAAGGAAATCTACCGCATGGCAGAGGTGTATGAGATGCCGGGCAAGCGCATAGACGGCATGGACGTGCTTGCAGTGCGTGAGGCTATGACGGAGGTGGTGGACTGGGTGCGCAGCGGCAACGGACCGTATTTCGTGGAGGGTATGTGCTATCGATTCCGCGGACACTCCATGGCTGACCCCAGTGAATACCGTCACAAGGATGATGAGGAGTACTGGAAGACCAAGGACCCCATCACAGCCCTGCGACGCAAGCTCATTGGCGACCAGATAGTCGCAGAGTCCGACCTGAACGACATCGACCTCGAAGTGGAAGAGCTTATCAACGAGGCTGTCCAGTTCGCTGATGAGAGCCCGGAGCCGGATTTGAGCACACTCTACGACGACATCCTGGGCTAGGCACAGAGAGGACTGAGGACAATGGCAGAAATCACGTACAGAGAAGCGTTGACCCACGGCCTGAAAGAGGCCATGGACACTGATGACCGTGTGTTCATCATGGGCGAGGACATTGGCGCATACGGCGGCGCGTATGCCGTGACCAAGGGGTTCCTGGAACACTACGGCCCCAAACGCATCATGGACACTCCCATAGCTGAGTCTGGGTTCACGGGGGCCGGAGTAGGCGCGGCCATGGCCGGGCTACGGCCTGTGGTGGAGTTGATGACTATCAATTTCAGCCTGCTGGCTCTGGACCAACTTGTGAACCACGCGGCCAAAATTCGCTACATGTCAGCAGGCCAGTTCACGGTGCCTCTGTTGGTACGGACCGTAACCGGCGGCGGCGCGGGTCTGGCGGCCACGCACTCCCAGAACTTTGAGAACTGGTACGCATCTGTCCCTGGTATGACGGTTGCGGTGCCCTCCACTCCTTATGACGCTCTGGGCCTGCTGCGGGAGTCCTTCAAGCATGAAGACCCCGTTTTGCTGGCGGAACACGCCCTGCTCTACCGCCTCAAGGGTGAGGTGCCTGATGAATGGTATACGGTGCCCTTCGGCCAGGCCGACGTGAAGCGCCGTGGTTCTGATGTCACCTTGGTGGCCTACTCACGGATGGTGCACGTGGCCCTGGACGCAGCCCAGCTCCTAGCCGCGCGAGGCGTTGAGGCGGAGGTCATTGACCTACGTTCCCTACGCCCCTTAGACATGGAGACTATCTATGAATCGGTGAAAAAGACCGGTCGTGTAGCCGTGGTTGAAGAGGCTTGGCGTACCGGCGGTTTCAGCGCGGAGCTTGCCTCCCAGGTTCAAGAGGAATGCTTCGACTATCTGGACGGGCCCGTGGCGCGGGTGAACGGTGAAGACGTCCCGCAGCCCTATGCAATCAACCTGGAACGTGCGTCCATTCCTGACGCTCAGAAGGTAGTGGACACGCTTGCGTCGGTGATAGGCGTTTAACACGATTCGAGACTAACGGAGGCTTAGTGTGGCAACAGAAGTCGTGATGCCCCAAATGGGGTACGACATGACCGAGGGAACGGTGGTCCGGTGGGTCAAGCACGAAGGCGATGACGTCAAGCGTGGCGAGACCATAGCCGAGATTGAGACGGACAAGGCAACCATTGAGATGGAGGCCTCCGCCAGTGGCGTGCTGCGCCGTATCCTAGTGGAAGAAGGCAAAACCGTCCCCGTGGGCCAGG
>JAQBVZ010000012.1 GCA_027625205.1 Chloroflexota bacterium | reverse complement strand
CGCTGGCTGGGCCTTTGCATACAACACCAATAACGTGACTGCTGAGGAAGCGGCCAGCTTGGCTGGCATGGCCTATGAAGATTTGACTCTGCCTTTGTGGAAGGATCGCCTTGCCATGGACGCTCGAGCCCTTGGCCTGTACATGTTCCCATTTGCTCCAGGCTGGGACGTACCCCGCTTGGAGGCTTTCGCTGAAGGACTTGGCAAGAACGGCGTCAAGCTCGTCTCCGGCGGCAGCAACGGTGTAGTCCAGGCTCTGATTCAAGGTGAAGGTGACCTTGGTATTGCTTCCGTGAGCACTGTAGCACGGAACATAGCCCAGGGCGCGCCTTTGGCCACTGCCTATGCTGAGTTCGTGCCTACATCCTGGGGTCTGAGTTGTCTGCCCAAGTTCGGCGTGAACGATGAGGCCATGGGTGAGTTGATGATGGGCATGTACCCCTTGGACTTCTACTACGGCACCCAGGACATTGGTGGAGGCTTCAGGCTCTTTGCTGAAGAAGCTGACAAATTTCCCCAGGCCAAGATATTCGCGGATTCCGGCCTAACAACTGCTGACTTGATCACTGCCCGGAACCCGGAAGAGGCTATAGCTACCGGTGACTACCGAGCAGCCGCTATCGCGGCCATGCAGAAGGGTATCGAGAGTCAGTAAGTTGTAGGCGCAAGCCTATTGGTTTTTCGAGCCAACACTGAAGGTTAGCTGGACTTCCTGTAATAACAGGGAGTCCAGCTAACCATTTGGAAAGTTAGAGAAATGGCACGTATAGACACTACAACCAGGTTAGATACAACGCGTACCCCTATGTGGGCCAAGCTCACGCGGCCTCAAATTTTCTTTCCTGTTCTAGCCATTGCTATTCTCTCATTTTTCGTTCTCCTGCCGCTTGCCGTTATGGTTCTCGCCAGCGTCAGACCTGTTGGCACGTCTGTCTTTGAAGCTGGGCCATTTACACTGGATGGCTACTCACGGGCCTACGAAAATTTGGACATGCTGAAGGTGTTGAAAAATACACTGATATTCGCCACAGGCGCTGTAGGCATTGGCCTACCCCTGGCGTTTACGTTTGCGTACTTCACGGAGCGCACGGACATGCCCCTGCGTAATGCCATGTACAGCCTTATGTTCATTCCCATGAGCATTCCAGTGTTCGCCACAGCTTTGGGTTGGGTGCTTCTGTTAGGCCCACGTGCGGGCACGCTTAACCAGTATCTGAGGCTCCTGTTTGGACTGGACACCAATGAAGGCCCTTTCAACATTTTTTCAATGGAAGGCATGATTTTTGTCCAAGCGTTAGGTTTGGTTCCCTCCATGTGGCTATTTCTTGTCAGTGTGTTGCGGAATATGGACCCTAGCCTAGAGGAAGCGGGCGGCGTATCGGGCGCAAGCAGATTGACGGTACTAAGGAAGGTCACCCTTCCATTGATGCGCCCGGGCATCGGTGCAGTCCTCATCTACTTCTTTATTGTGAGTGTAGAGAGCCTGGAATTGGCGTTAGCTCTTGGGCCGACAGCTGGTATTCAAGTGCTCAGCACTACTATTTTCTACGCTCTTAGCCCTGAAGCCACCAATGGCATTGATTACGCGGTTCCCGCCGCATTCGGAATGATTGGCTTGGGAATGGGAGTGATTGGCATTGCCTTTTATATGTACTTGATCCGTCAGTCTTCCAAGTACGCAGTTGTGACGGGCAAGGCCTTTCGTCCAAAAATTGTCCGTTTGGGCAGGTGGAAATGGGCAGCAATTGGCCTGATATTTTTATATATGACCATCAAAGTCATCATACCTGTGAGCATCCTTGTGATGACCAGTTTCCTTCGGTTCTACCAACCCCCCGTGCCAAAGGTATGGGACAGTATGGTATGGACATTTGCTAATTATGAAGACCTATTGAGCTACCGGTTCTTTGGCCGGTACTTCTTGAACACCATCTATGTGGCTGTGGGAGCCGCAACACTGACCATGATTCTGGTGAGCTTCTTCTCTTGGGTCATAGTTCGGTTCCCTGGGAAGTTGACCAAGGTGGTGAACGTGCTTGCGTTCATGCCTCTGGCAATCCCCGGCGTTATATCCAGCCTGGCCTTCTTCCTCCTTTTTATTGGTACGCCGTTTTACGGCATACTTCCGGTGTTGGTCGCGGCGTTTGTCGCCAGATACATTGCCTTTGGCACACGAGTCATGCACTCCGCTCAGCTTCAAATTCATAAGGAATTGGGTGAGGCCGCAATGATGAGCGGCGTTGGGTCCCTGCTGATCTTTTGGTACATTGACCTGCGATTGCTGATTCCCGCTTTCATGAATGGTTGGCTGTGGGTATTGACGCACGCGGCCAAAGACTTCTCGGTGGGCCTGATATTGGCGTCCGCAAGTTCACTGATGGTCGGGAACATTATCTTTGGACTGTTCAATGGCGGGAGCTTCCCGTCATCTGCGGCCATGATGATGGTGTTGGTGGTCTTCAACTTGACCATTGTGCTGGCAGGCAGGCGCTGGATAACGAAGGCCGTTCGAGGATAGTACCCTCACATAACGAAGCTTCACGCTGCTTGATGAGGAGGCCGCATGGCTAGGCGAACGATGTCCATGGCCATCATGAAGTTTGACCGTAACCAGGCGCTCTTGAGCCGGACGGTGGATGTGCCTGACGTTCTGGTGTCTCAAGCCCATCCCCGGGTTGCTGTTGAAGGCTTTGTAAACGGCATCTATGACGCGGCTGAGATACCCGTTGCTCGCTACTTTTTCCTGAAGGACAATGGTGAGCCAGTCGCGGCTATCCCCGTGTTCACTGACCGTATCTTTGTCCAGCAGTACGCCGTCACCCGGCTTGACTCCGGCATCAAATCGCCAGAGGACCTTCGGGGGCGGAAGGTGATGATCCCCGGTTACTACCTGACTTCTTCCATATGGCACCGTGGCCTCCTCAAAGATAACTTCGAGGTTGAGCCACATGAGGTTGAATGGGTGACGTTCTACCCAGAGCGAGACCCCCGCATGAGCCCGCCTGAAGGGGTAAAGGTGACTCACGTTCCGGCAGAACGCATGGGCATAAAGCTGCTGCTTGATGGCACCGTGGACGCCCTGATGCTGGAATGCACTGGCCCCAAGCAGGGTGATGAGCCAGACCGGATTGTGCCGGTGTACCAAAACGTGGACCAAGTGTTGCGGGACTGGTACCAGCAAACCCACTTCCACCCCGGCGTTCACATCATTGGCGTACGTGAATCGGCTGTGGACGAGCGCCCTGAGTTCCTTGAAGAGCTCTGCCATGCGTTTGATGAGGCCAGAGGCTTAACGTATAAGGTCTTACAGAATGAGCGGCAGACAGCTCTGCCCATGATGCGTTCTTATCTGAATGAGACGAGGGCCATCTTTGGCGATGACCCTTGGCCGTATGGGTATGACAAAATCCAAGCAGAAGTTGCGCAGGCATTGTCGTATGCGCATGACCAAGGGCTGACCAAGAGCCTGCAAACCCCCGAGCAGCTCTTTGAAAAACCGGCCCGAGACTTCCGCTTCAAATCTCGCATGGCCTACGGCTCTGATCCGTTCATGCACCCCATGCCGTAGCTATATGTCCATAACCGTAGGCATATCAGACTTCATTGACGACGCTACCCCAAAGGCGGGCGAGTTTGCCCGCGCCGCTGAGGCTGCGGGCTTTGATGCTCTTGGCATCCGCGACCACCAGGCCGATGGGCGGGATGCCTTTGTACGGTTGACAGTTGCTGCGCTCAACACCTCCCGGCTCACCCTTTACCCTGCGGTTAGCAACCCACTGACACGACATCCCAGTGTGCTGGCGTCCTTAGCCAATACGTTGCAGGAGGTTGCGCCCGCCAGAGCTAAGCTGGTGCTTGGAGGAGGCGACGCCGCATCTGGTGAGATGGGGCGCAGAGGGGCTTCGTTGGATGAGATGCGGGATGCTGTGTTATCAATACGCAGGCTGCTTGCCGGTGAAGGCGTACGGTTTGGAGAAGGCGCTGAAATAAAAATGCTGAACACCAGCAGCCCTCCCACGCCCGTGGCGGTTAACGCCAGCAGCCCCCGGATGCTTGAACTGGCAGGTGAGGCTGCTGATGAGGCTGTCCCCATGGTGGGGATTCACGCTGCTATGGTGGCGCGGGCAAGGGAGCATCTTGCAGCGGGCGCAAAGAGGGCAGGGCGTCCGGTGGACACTATCCCGGTGACGTACATGTTGCCGGTTTGCATGAGCGCCACCACGGAAGAGGCCCAGGCGAATGCTCGAGGCATAATTTCCATGTGGCTCAGACGTAAGCAGCGCCTGTTTGGTGTGATCCTGAGGGAGATGGGCATGGACATACCGCCGGTACAAGGGCCAGGAGATCTACCGGACGCTTTGCTGCCGGACCTCTGCGACGCCATGGGGCTGGTTGGCACGCCGGAGCAATGCGCAGAACGGCTTCAACGCGTTGTTGCCGAAACCGGTGCTGAGCGCCTCCATTTCCTGGTCTACGGCTCAACGGGCGAATATCAAGCTACGCTCCGTGATTTTGAGCGAGTCATTTTGCCTAGTATCAGGTAAGCTAAGCCCTACTGAGCACCACTCATTCCATCACGTGGAGGCACCATGCTCTCTTGGCAGTCCCACCAGTTCATGACCATGGCCATTCAGCAGTACGACCGCACCAGACCGCTGATTGACCGCGCGGTCAACGTACCCAATGTATTTGCCATGCACGCGCCACCTCGCACGAGCGTTGAGGGCCTGCTGCGGGGCGCATATGACATTGCAGAAATGCCCATGGCCAGGTACGTGTTCCTGAAAGAGCAGGGCGAACCCTACACCGCGATTCCCGTGTTGCCCGACAGATTGTTCCTCCAACAGTACGTGTTCACCAGGCCGGACACTGGCATCACATCGCTGACTGACCTACGCGGACGTAAAGTGCTCGTTCCGCAGTACTATCTGACATCGTCCTTGTGGCACAAAGGTTGGTTGCAGGAGGCGGGCGTCTCACCCACTGAGGTTGACTGGTACACCACGTCTCCAGAGCGAGACCCGCGTATCAGCATTCCAGAAGGCGTGAAGGTGACCTTGGCGGCTGGGCCGCACCTTGGCATGGAGCCGCTGCTGGATGAGACGGTGGACTGCATCATGACCGAAGGGCACCCAGTGGTGCCTGCCGGCCAGGAACATAGGGTGGTGCGTGTTCATGCTGATGTGCGGGGGCTTCAACGACAATTCTTCAAGGACCACCGTACGCTGGTGAGCGTGCACATCATTGCCATGAAGAGTGAAGCAGTTGCCCAGCGGCCAGAGCTGCTGGAACAGCTCTGTGAGGCCTTTGACCAAGCCAAGGCCTACGCCTATAGGGACCTGCAGAACGAACGGTTGACGAGTTTGCCTCTCATGCGGGAGTACCTTGACGATACGATGGAGACTTTTGGCAGTGACCCCTGGCCATATGGCGTTGACGCCAACCGACAAGAGTTTGAACAACTCCTGACTTACGCCCATGACCAGGGCCTGACCAGCCGCCGGCTGACTATAGATGACCTGTTTGAAAAGCCAGCCAGGGACTTCCATTTCAAGTCCCGCATGGTATCTGGCTCACCACCCTGGGTCGTGCCTCCTCCGTAACGGTAGGTGACTGCTCACAACGCGGCGCAGTACGGATTTCTGGGCCAACGTGGCTTGATTCACGGGCAGTAAGGGCAACACGCTGGCGCTTGGGAGCGTCGCGGCCTAACCGGACTGCTTGCCCAGCGCCACCACGGCATTCCATTCAGATTCCGTTACCGGTTGGACTGACAAACGGCTCCCCTTTTGCAACAACACCATCTCAGTCAATTCCGGCATGGTCTTTAGCTGCTCTAAGGGCACGGGAGTAGGGAACCGGTACTCAGCTTTTATGTCCACTATGTACCAAGTGGGATTGTCTGGCGTGCTCTTTGGGTCCGGGTGGTCAGAGTCTGGGTCCCACGCAGTGTGGTCAGGGTATCCGCCGCGTACCACAACGGCTGTCCCCACAACGGATAGGGGCTTTTCATTGCTGTGGTAGAACAGGACGCCATCGCCCTCTTGGATGTCGTCTCTCAGCGTATTTCTGGCTTGGAAGTTACGGACGCCGTCCCACTCCGCCACACCATCACGCACCAGGTCGTCATAGGAATAGGCGTTGGGCTCTGACTTGAAGAGCCAGTATCGCCGGGGCATAAAAAGCCTCCCAAGGCAGCGCTTGCCTTGCATAGGGTAGAGGAGATTATAAGCGGGTTGACCAGTTAATGCAGTCCGGTAAGGCCTACGATTCACCTTGGCAGATACCTGCTTCTGGCCCTAGATCTCCCCTGTAGGCGGCAATGAACTCTCTGATCTGGACGCTGTCAAAGGCGTCTAGCCGCAGAATGCGGCCCCAGCCAGTGACGGCCACAGTATTGTCCATATCAGCGTAAGGTCCTGCCACGAGACATTGTCGACCCACTGCCGATACTAGGTCACTCACCTGACCTGCTAGGACTTCATCACCCGGCTGGAACCAGATGACCATGGCGCCGTGCTCCATGTTGTGGACTACTGCATTGGCCTCAAGGGGAGTGGGACTAAAGCCGTAAGCGGCGGGGCTTGCAAGGTGATTGCCTGACGTTGGTGGGCGGGTGTTATAGGTATATGGCGGATTGTGGGAGGCAGCGAGTGTCCTCACCTTTTCACCCAAGTCTGGCCCAAACGAGATGAGTTGGCTTGCTACGATGGCGGCGATGGCGACCGCTATGACGCCGCCCATGACGTACCGACGGCGTTGCTGCGCTTTCTTATGTTGTTGTGTACGCTGCGCCGCATTTTCTTGGGCACGTCGCGCGCCTTCTTGTCGTCGTTGTCGCTGGGTCAAGGTCATACCTCTTACAGCAGAAGGCAGGCACAATCGCGCCTGTCTCAGTACTGGTTTCTTACAGAGTGGCTAAATGAACGAGTTGAGCAGTTCTCCCAGGGTGAGCCAATAGTAAACGATGTACCCTCCGGCCACCAAGAGCAGCCCTGCGCTGACTGGCTGGACGTAGGGGAGCACCTTGCGCACCTTGTTAATCATGGCATTGCGGAATATGGCAATGCTCAGTGTGAGCACCATGATCACCACGCCCATGCCCAGTCCGTAGAGTACAAATTGGAAGGCTGAATCCAGGAAGTTCCCCGCAGTAAGAGTGCTCCCCACAACGGTTAGGAAGATGGGGAGGGTGCAACTGAGGGAAGCGGTCCCATACCCAAGGCCAAAGGCAAAGTAGCCTTTCAGGTTTCGTTGTCCCGCGTCTCCCATCCGGGCTGACAATCGCTCCGCAAACCCACTGTAGAGTGAGCTGCCGCTGCCTATCATCCATGCGCCTGCCAATGCCAGGAGCACGCCAATGCCAAGCCCTATCCAAGGGAAGAATTTCACCAAAGGCTGGGCTCCAGCGGCAATTGCTATGCCCACCACGCCGAACAAAAGGATGAAGCCCGCTGTCATGACAACGCCCACCAGCGACGCCTGCCCAAGCCTTTCACCCACAGAGGAGTCTGAAGAGGCGTCATCTGTACCTACGTAAAGGCCAAGGTAGGCAGGCAGCATGGCGAATCCGCACGGATTCACGGCCGCAACCATGCCTGCGCCAAAGGCGAATCCCAATGGAATGAGGTTACTGACGTCTCCCAAGAAATTACCCGATGACGCAGATAGGCTCTCCACTCCAGATGTGACGGCGCCGGTGGTAGCCCCGGTCAGGACCGCGCCCACTATGGCAGAGCCCACCGCGATGACCAACAGACTCACCGGCGTAATGAGGCTCCGGCCTAGCGACCGTTTTTGCGCGGGGGCGTCATTCATCTAGAAACGTCCTTCTTGGGCGTAGACATTCAGGCGCTACACCCATCTCCGTCGCAAAGCGAATAGCGCCAAGATGAAGAGCGCGGGAGCAAGCCCCGCCATCCAGTCCCAGTGGACATACCGGCCCAACAGCGGGTTGATGATGGCACTAAGAGAGACACCCAAGGTCACCAGCGCCACGGCAGCCACCGCGCTCAACCGCCAGCTTCGCGGTCCCAGAGCGGCCTCTGTATTCTGAGAATTTTGTTGGCTTGATTTATTCATGGGTTCCGCCTTATGGATAACTATGCGTGAAGTGGGGCTAGAGGGCAACAGTTATGACGCCTGGTCAATCAGCGCCTGTACCCTGCGCCGTACGTCAGTCTCGGTCAGGAAGCCGCTATGGGTGTCATCAATCTGGCCGTCCGCAGTAATGAACACTGTGGTGGGCATGCCCAGCACCCTATAGTCCTGGATGGGCGACGAGGTGGTGGCGAAGGCTGTTGGGTAGGTTATCTCAAAGTCAGCCAAGAACTGCTCTGCGTCCGCGTGAGAGCCCAGACCCACGAAGGGCCCAACGTCCACGCCAATGAGGATGAACTGGTCTCCTAGATCATCGTAGACTTGCTGAAAGCCAGGCATCTCCTGCCGGCAGGGCGGGCAGAGGCCTGCCCAGAAATTGAGGACCACCGGTTGGCCATGACCCACGAGGTCCGCGAAGTTGGCCTCTTCACCAATGATGTCCTCACCCTGGTAAGCAACCATACGAAAGTCACTCACGCTACTCTCGTTGTCACCTGATCGGACTGCGAAGACGCTGACAAGCACGATTGCGACCAGTGCGAGCCCACTCCATATGAGCCATGGGGGTATGCTCCCTTTCTTGGCTGGGCTGTCCCCCGCCGCTCGCCGTCTCGCTGCTCTACCGCTTGCCATCAACATCCTCCTGGACTGTCACGCCAACCGTTTGGCTGCACATGATATTCGTACGTGTTTATGATGCAGGTGCGTGAGACTCTGGTGCATGCAATTCTCTGCTGTCCCCATCATATGGAAATACGATTGTGCGCACTTCCTGGGTTTATCGCTCTTCGCGCACTGGCCACAGGTGGACCGCTTGCTGAGGAATGACCGCCTTGTAGTGTGCTCCGGGCACGAGCCCGGCAGGCAGGCCGAACTGGTGCACCGTAGCATGCAGCAGTGGGCCTTTGCCGTCATGGCCATCCATGGCAAGAGCAACATCACTCTGGACGCCCCGGTCTGTCATTTGGACGACAGTGAGAGGCAGGGCATTGCCTTGGTCTTGCAAGGTTGCGTCTTCATGTGGGACTAGGCCAATAGACTGCGGATGCACACCGCATAGTACTAAGGTACCCGTGGACAATCTACTACCCGCGCTGTAGACACGGACTCCTTGTATATCCACGGTGGTGATACCGCCGTCACTACCCACCACTTGCCCTGGAAGTAGGTTGCGGAACCCCAACAGCCTAGCCGCTTCTGCCGAGGCGGGCGTGTGGAAAACGTCCTCTCGCGGACCTTGCTGAATTACACTGCCTTCTGAAAGCATAACCAGTTGAGAGGCAAGAGCGTAGGCCTCGCTGACGTCGTGGGTAACTAAGACCATGGCAAAGCCAAGCCGCGCTTGAAGAGCTTGAAGCTGTTCTGTGAGGAGGGACCTGGCAGGGGAGTCCACTGCCGAAAAGGGCTCGTCCAGCAGCACCAGGTCTGGCCCCGGCGCAAGCGCCCTGCCTAACGCGACGCGTTGCTGTTGGCCGCCTGAAATTTCGCCGGGCAGGCGACTTTCAAGTCCACTGAGATCCAGCAAGTCCACAAGCTCTTTGATGCGCGAAACTCGCTGCTCTTTGTTCCATCGGTGGAGTGCGTAGGCTAGATTTTTGGCAACGGTCAGGTGGGGGAATAGGGCATAGTCCTGGAACACGTACCCTATCTTTCTTTCACGGGTTGGAATGGATAGACGAAGCGCTGAGTCGAACATGACCCTATCGCCAAGCGTGATGCGCCCGCCTGTGGGGTGAAGGAGCCCAGCTATGGCTCTGAGCGTGAGGGTTTTCCCCGCCCCTGATGCGCCGAGGATGGCGGTGGTGTCACCCTGCATTTCAAAGGTAACGTCCAACTGGAACTTCCCTAATTGCGCTTGTATGCCAGCTGAGAGTCGCGCCATTACCATTTGCCCCCGCGGGCCAAGGTGCCAACTCCCACCAGCAGGCCAAGGGTTACCAGGGTTAGGGTTAACGCCAAGACATGGGCGTCATTGAGGCGGTTGGCCTGCACCGCGTCGTAGATGGCGATGGACATGGTCTGCGTTCTGCCGGGGATGTTGCCTGCCACCATCAACGTCGCTCCGAATTCGCCCATGGCCCTGGCCAGCGCTAAGGCCACGCCAGCCAGCAGCGTCTTCCATGCCAAAGGCATGGTCACAGTCCAAAAGATAGCTAGATCAGAGCGGCCAAGAGTGCGGGCGGCTTCTTCATAGCGCGGGTCCACTGATTCGAACCCCGCCTGGGCAGTGCGAATAAGGAAGGGCGTAGAGGCGACAAAGGCTGCGAGTACGGCGCCGCTCCAATGGAAGACGAGTGAAAAACCAAACATGCTCTCCAGCACACTACCCACAGGGCTTTGCCTGCCCACCAGTTGTAGGAGATAAAACCCCATGACTGACGGCGGTAGAAGCATGGGGACCAGCACCAAGGCAGAGATGATGCCCCTGCCACGAAAGCGGAAACGTGCCAGCAGCAGCGCAACGGGCACGCCAATGATGATGGCCAGGACTGTGCTGACGCTAGCTATCTGTAAGCTTAGGCGGAGAGCAGTGATATCCATGACTACGGACACACCTTGGCCCCGAATTTGCCGAGTGGCATACCGTAGCCGTGTCGCGCCAATACCTCAGGCGTGGCCCACTCACCAACGAAATTGACGAACCGCTCGGTCAACTCCCATTGGTGCGTGGTGCTAATGCCCACCACCGTTTGGGGAAGGCCTCCGTGGTCGCACGGACTTACGGGTATGACGGTGACGCCGGATGGCACGCCCTGTATCACAAGCGACTGCGCCGTGAAACCCACGTCCGCATTGCCGCTG
>JAQBVZ010000011.1 GCA_027625205.1 Chloroflexota bacterium | reverse complement strand
GGACCAGACCAAGCTGCGCTACAAAACGAGTATCGAGGCGCACCCGCCTGACCCTGAGGCGGTGGCGCGTATGGTGGCAGAGCAGGGGTTCAACCTCTTCTACAGGGGGCGGGAGAGCCGCGTTACGTGTTGCCATGTGCGCAAGGTGGAGCCGTTGGAACTCGCGCTGGCCTCTATTGACGCCTGGGTCACGGGCCTGCGCCGAGACCAGGGCATGGAGCGTGGCAGCATCGCCGTCGTGGAGTGGGACGCGGCGCATACCAACTACAAAGTAAACCCCTTAGCCAACTGGAGCTTCGACCAGGTACGCCACTACGTTGACGAGCACGCCGTTCCCTATAACGAGTTGCATGACCAAGGCTACCCGTCTATTGGATGCGCTCCGTGCACTCGAGCCGTGGAGCCTGGTGAGGACCCGCGTGCTGGGCGCTGGTGGTGGGAGTCAGACCCCAACGCCAAGGAATGCGGGTTGCACATCGTCGCACCTGCCGCACATTCGTGAGTACCAACGTCGAACCCGGTCGCCAAAGGGACCCCATGACCAGCCAGACCCTCAGCTCGCACTTGCGGCCCGAGTCCAAGGACCTGCGCGACCTTGAGTCGGAGTCGCTGCACATCATCCGTGAGTTGGTAGCTGAGTTTGACCGGCCCGGCCTCCTCTTCTCCGGGGGTAAAGACTCCGCAGTACTGCTGCACCTGGCGGTGAAGGCGATGCGGCCAGCGTATTTGCCCTTCCCCGTGGTCCACATAGACACCGGCCACAACTTCCCAGAGGTGCTGGCTTTCCGTGACCGGGTGGTGGAACGGCTGGGTGTGGAGTTGGTGGTGGGCTCCGTGGATGAGGCCATCGCCGCCGGGCGCATCCCCGCCCCCTTCGGGGCCAACGGCTCTCGTAACCGGCTCCAAACGCCGGTGCTGCTGGAGACCATCCAGAATGGGAAATTCACGGCCGTCTTTGGCGGTGCACGTCGTGATGAAGAGCGCGCTCGAGCCAAGGAGCGGGTCTACTCCTTACGTAACGAATTCGGCCAGTGGGACCCGCAGAACCAACGCCCGGAGGTGTGGAGCCTCTACAACGGGCGCATTAACATTGGCCAGCACATGCGCGTGTTCCCTATCTCCAACTGGACGGAACTGGACGTGTGGCGCTACATAGCTGAAGAGGACATTGAACTGCCGGAGATCTACTACGCCCACCAACGCGAAGTGTTCGAGCGTGACGGCATGCTCATGGCGCTCTCGCGAGTGATGCAGCCAGCCGCTGGCGAGACGGTGGTTACCCGCAGCGTGCGCTTCCGCACAGTGGGCGACATGACCTCCACTGCCGCAGTGGCATCCGAGGCAGGGACGCCCGAAGAGGTGATTGCCGAGACGCTGACCACGCATATCTCCGAGCGGGGCGCGACTCGAGCCGACGACCGGACCGCCGACGCAGCCATGGAAGACCGCAAGCGTGAGGGCTATTTCTAGTATGGACCTGCTGCGCATTGCCACCGCTGGTTCCGTGGACGACGGCAAAAGCACGCTTATAGGGCGCCTGCTGTTCGACTCCAAGGCGCTCTCTGATGATGTCATGGCCGCCGTGGAGGACGCCAGTAGGCGCCATCATGGCGACTACGTGAACCTTGCCCTTGTCACCGACGGCCTGCGTGCCGAGCGTGAACAGGGCATCACCATAGACGTGGCCTACCGTTACTTCTCCACCCCAGTCCGCAAGTTTATACTGGCGGACACACCTGGGCACGTACAGTACACACGTAACATGGTCACCGGAGCCTCCACCGCTGAGGTTGCGCTCATCATGGTGGATGCGCGCAACGGGGTTGTGGAGCAATCCCGCCGCCACGCGGTCATCGCCTCACTGTTGGGTATTGACCACATCGTCGTCTGCGTCAACAAGATGGACCTGGCAGGCTACGACCAGCAGGTGTACGAATCGATACGGGCCGAATTCACCGCGCTAATGGCCCGACTGGGCGTGCATGACGTGGTCTTCATCCCGATGTCCGCGCTCCATGGTGACAACGTAGTGGAGCCCTCTGCAAACATGCCCTGGTACCACGGTGAACCGCTTTTACACCAACTGGAATGGGTGCCTGTGAGAGAGGGCATTGACGCCCTGCCCCTGCGGCTGCCGGTGCAGTATGTGGCGCGGCCGCACCGCGCGGAGCACCATGACTATCGAGGCTATGCAGGGAGTATCGCTTCTGGAGTGTTGCGTATAGGACAGCGGGTGCGCATCCTGCCCTCCGGCCAAGAAAGCGTGATAACGGCTATCGACGCGCCCTGGGGTCCAGTGGAGGAGGCCAGGAGCCCTGATGCGGTCACCGTCCGCATTGCTGATGACCTGGACATCACCCGGGGAGAGATGCTGTGCGGGCTGGGGGAGCCCCCTCAAATCGTTCAAACGCTGGAGGCGGTGGTGTGCTGGATGGATGAGCGTAGCGCCCTGCGCCAGGGTGACGTCTACCGCATCAAGCACACCACTCGTTCAGCCAAGGCCATGGTCACGAGTATCGACGCCAGGCTCGGCATCACATCGCTCACGGGTGAACCGGACGTTGAATCGCTGGTACTGAACGAGATTGGCCGGGTGAGCCTGAAGGTTAGCGCGCCACTGGCCTGTGACGATTACACTCGCAACCGGATCACCGGCAGCTTCATCCTTATCAATGAGGCCACCAATGCTACCGTGGCCTCAGGGATGATTGGTGAGCCACGCTTCTCTTTTAATCCCTTGGGCAACTCCGCAGCGCACTAGCGTCTCGGCCACGCGCCTTTGAAGTATCCAGATGCCTGCGGGATGTCACGTCGTACCGCTAGGGCTAGATATGCACGACTATGGCACTGGTCACGCCGGGGGCGTTGGCAATGAGGTCCCGCACCTTGGGGGGCAGTGCATCATCCAAGCCCACCACCATCATGGCCTCTTTGCGAGGGGCCACACGGCCCACCTCCATGAAGCTGATGTTGATGTCGTGCTCACCGGTGAGAGTCCCCACGCGGCCTATCATGCCGGGCTGGTCAACGTGGGTGGTGAAGAGCATGTAGGGGCTTAACAGCGCCACGTCCATATTGTATTCGTCCACTTGCACCAGATGGGGCTCACCGCGCATGGTTGTGCCTGCCACCATCACACTGCCGCCACCGCTGTGGACCTCCACACTCACCAGGTTTGCGTGGTGGTCACCGGTGATGTCCTTCTGTTCCACCACTTTCAGTCCCCGTTGTCGAGCAAGCACCGGCGCGTTCACGAGGTTGACCCGTTCCTCCGTGGAGTTGGCCAGCAGTCCCATGAGCGCCGCCGCGTTCAGTATTGACGTGTCGTACTCAGCAATGCCGCCGCTGACCGTGAGCGTCACCGACTCCAATTGGCCCTCAGCAAGCTGAATGCCAATCTTGCCCAGGATGGTGGCCACGGGGATATACGGGGCCAGGACTTCGTGGACCTCCTGCGGTATGTAGGGTGCGTTGACGGTATGGAGCGCGGGCTTGTTCTCCAGGATGGCTAGCACTTGGTCTGCAATCTGAATGGCCACTTCCACCTGGGCCTCTGCCGTTGATGCTCCCAGATGGGGAGTCACTACGGCCTTGAGGTTTTGCACCACAGTGAGGTCTCCCGGTGGCTCAGATGAGAAGACGTCCAGAGCCGCGCCGGCCACCTTCCCTGATTGGAGCGCCTCTTCCAGGAGCGCTTCATCCACCAGGCCGCCGCGCGCCACGTTGATGATGCGCACGCCGGGTTTCATAAGGGCGAATTGTTCCTTGCCCAGCAGGGCCTTGGTGCTATCCGTCAGGGGCGTGTGGATGGTGATGATGTCTGACTCAGCAATGAGCTTGGGCAGGTCCGCCAACTCAACGCCCAGATTACGAGCGTATTCCTGAGGCACGTAGGGGTCATAGCCAACCAGCCGCATCTCAAAAGCCCGTGCGCGCCGCGCCACCTCTGAGCCAACCTTACCCAGGCCAATGATGCCCAGGGTCTTGTTGCGGACCTCCACGCCCACAAAGGCGCTCCGCTTCCACTCACCCTTGCGCATGGATGCGTCAGACTGCGGGATGTTGCGGACCAGGGCCAGCATCAGGGCCATGGTGTGTTCCGCAGCGGCAATGGTGTTGCCAGTGGGCGCGTTGACCACGGCTATGCCACGGCATGTGGCAGCGTCCAGATCAATATTGTCGACGCCCACGCCTGCACGACCGACCACCTGCAGGCGCTGGCCTGCGTTTATGACGTCCTCAGTCACCTGAGTCTCACTACGTACCACCAGGGCGTCGTAATCGCCAATGGTCTTGAGCAGCTCGTCAGGTTTTTGGCCGGTGCGTACGTCAACCTCATGGTTGGCGTCAATGAGACGCTGGACCCCCTCTTGGGCGATGGGGTCTGCCACCAAGATACGGGCCATGGGGCCTCCCTGTGGGCGGGTGTTAATTTTGCTTGGACCGCTTGTCCTAAGACTCTCGAAGGATGAACAGCTTACGTGGCCTGCTAGCTAGCCGCCGCTGGCGTGAACCCCAGCTTGGGCAGGGCATCTCGTAGGGCGCTCAGCACATCGTCTATGTCCTCAGTCCTGACGTAGCCCATGTGGCCTATGCGGAAGACCTTGCCCGCCAGGACGCCTCTGCCCTCGGCGGCAATGATGTCATACTCATCGCGCAACATATCCAGCAGGGCTGAGTCTGTGATGCCCTCCGGGACCCAGGCCGCCGTTACCGTGTTGGAGGCGTAGCGCTCATCCTGCGCCACCAGTTTGAGGCCAAGCTTTACCAGACCGTCCCGTGTGTATTGGGCAATCTTGGTATGGAAGTCATACACCGCCTGCATGTCACCCCGGTCCAACATGAGTTGGAGCGCGTGGTCCATGCCGTACATCACGGAGATTGTGGGCGTCCAGGGAGTCTGCCCCTTGGCCAGGGAACTCTTGGCCTCAGCCAGGTCAAAGTAGAACTTGGGCATCTTGGCCGTCTTGGCCGCCTCCCAAGCCCTGGGGCTGACGGCAATCATGGCCAGACCGGGTGGACACATCCACCCCTTTTGCGAGGCAGACACCACCACGTCCAAGCCCCAGGCGTCGGTTGCGACGCGGATGGAGCCCAGTGACGAGACTGCGTCCACTAGGAACAGCTTGTCGAACTCACCCTTGACGATGCCAGCGATTGCCTCAAGGTCATTGGTGATGCCGGTGGAGGTCTCATTGTGGGTGACCAGCACTGCTTTGATGGCATGGTCAGCCTTGAGAGCGGCCCGTATGGCTTCAGGGTCTGCTGCAAGTCCTTCGTCGGACTTCAGGTCTGTCACGTCAGCGCCGTACGCCTTGGCAATCTTGGAGAAGCGGTCTCCAAAGTTGCCTATGCTCACCGCGAGCACCTTGTCGCCGGGCGACAGTGTGTTGACGACTGCGGCCTCCATTGCGCCGGGGCCGGAGGAAGTCAGGAGGAAAACGTCATTCTTGGTCTCAAAAGCCTGCTTCAAACTCTCCGTAATGCGGAAGAGCATCTCTTTGAACTGCTTGCCCCGGTGGTCAATCATGGGATGGCCCATGGCTTCAACCACGTCAGGTGGGACAGGAGTGGGGCCTGGCAGGCGCAGGTTGCTCATCGGTTCCTCCTCAGGGACACGGAACTGGACAGGGATTGTGGACTCCAATTATACGGAAGGGCGGAGCAGAGGCACAACAGGCAGCCTCGGCAATTGTGCGTCTTTTCACAAAATCCGAACGGCCGATTGACGGCTGGAACGTCTCGATTTCATCAGGGCTAGGGCGCGCAAAGGCTGCAATCGGTTTTTAGAAGGGACACTAAGAGTTGGGCTACCCGTGTAAAACCACCAGCTTGCCGTCTTCTACGGTGATCTGATGACCGCTCAACTCCATGGGTGCTTCCGCCGCAAGCAGGTAACGGTCACCCACCACCTCAGCGACACTGAACATTCTAGCTTTGGCTTCTTCCGGCGTCTCATCTGTGGCAATGCCCTGGCGGTTCGCCATGGCGCTGCCCGGCGGTGCGGCTCCACCTGGCCCCATGCTGACGATGCAGATGTTGGAATCACGCTCCTCAATGGCGACCTTAGCCGTGAAGGCCCGGATTGCGAGCTTCGAGACGTCATACACACATGATCCAATGCTGTCTGGGCGGGCTTCAGGTTTCAGGTTTCCTTGCCCCAGGTTGATGATATGCCCTGAACCTTGACGCTCCATGTAAGGAATCACATGCTTCATACACAGGAACGTCCCGTAGAGGTTCGTGCGCATCACATTGTCAAAGAAGTCCAGTTGCATGTCTCTGATGCGGTCCCAGTGGGCAAGGCCCCATCTGAAATGAGGAACAATGCCCGCATTGTTAATCAGGACGTCAATGCGACCGTAATGGTCGTTCACCTTGGCCATGAACGACTCAATCCGCGCCTCATCACGAAGGTATGGAGTTACCCCGCTTTAGTGGACACTCTTGGGGTAAGTTGTGGTGCTAAGCATAAGGCAATTGTCCTGGTTCTGCCACCTCCTCTCATACTCCTCAGGACTCAGATAGCCCAAGGTTGAATGGCGTCGCTGGCGGTTATAGAAGCACTCGATGTACTCGAAGATGGCGGAGCGGAGCAGCTGGCGCGTTGGCCATGAGCGGCGGTCCAGGAGTTCTGTTTGCAGGGTGGCAAAGAAGCTCTCTGCAACTGCATTGTCGTAGGCATCCCCTACTCGGCCCATGGACCCCTCTAGCCCGGCGGCATGCAAGCTGTTACCAAAGGCGAGGGACGTGTACTGAGCACCGTGATCGGAGTGGTGTACCGTGCCCATCACAGGCTCGCGGTTTCCAGTGGCCATCTGGAGGGCATTGATAGGAAGTGCGCTCACTGGGCGGTCACCCATTGCCCAACCCACCACGCGGCGTGAGAAGGCATCCAACACCACGCCGGCGTACAGCCATCCCTCGCCTGTAGGGTGTTGTGTTAGGTCGGCTACCCAGAGGCGGTTGGGAGCTTTCGGCGTGAATTCCCTTCCCACGTGGTCAGGGAAGATAGGACGGCGGGGATCCCGCCGAGTGATTCCCTGGTGTCGACGCCGATGAATGCCCACCAACCCTGCAGCACGCATCAGCCTGGCCACCCGTTTCCTGCCGCAGTGGATGCCCCACCCCAAGGTGAGTTCTGCGTGTACCCGGGGCGAGCCATAGGTGCCCCGGCTGGCCTCATGCACCTGGCGGATGCGCTGGGTGAGCTCCAGGTCACGCCGCCTACGGAGGCACGGACCACGCCGGTTCCATCGGTAAAAGCCGCTGGTGGAGACCCCCAGAATGCGACACATTGTGGCTACCCGATAGGAGGCCTTCTCCCGCTCGACGAACCCGAACATCATGATCTGGTCCTGTCGGTCTCCCTTGCGAAGAAGGCCGCGGCTTTTTTAGAATCTCTCTCTCCTCGCGCAGGATGCGGTTCTCACGGCGTAAACCCTTCAGCTCCTCCCTCTCCACCGTCGTGAGCTCATCCCGCTCCCCACGGTCAATCTCCTGCTGTTTCACCCAGTGCCGCAGCGACTCGGGTGTCACGCCCAGGTCCCGAGCAATATCGGAAAGCTTCTTGCCGCCAGCTTCGACCAGTTGCACCGCCTCGGCTCGAAACTCCGGCGAGTAGGGCCGTACAAACTTTCGCATGGTGAACTCCTTCTGGAATCAGTGATCCAATTCTCCAGGTGTCCACTAAAGCGGGTCAAGTCCAGTCCGTGGGAACTGCTAAGAGTTCGGCCCCTCGCTCTGCCACCTCGCTGGCGACCGTGGCCGTCGATTCGATGTCCGCGATTGCCAGCTTCGCCCCTGCGGATGCGAAGAGCCGGGCATTGTACCGGCTAATGCCCTTTGCTCCGCCTGTGATGACCACTACCTTATCTTTTAGGGCCAAATTCACGCTCCTATTGGCTGCTGCCGCCATCACCTGCGCACAAGGTGCCAATGAGTTCGCTAGTAATTGGACTCACGGTGGGTCAGCGCTTATGAGTCAGGCGTGACCACGTCATCGGTCTTCACAGCAAAAGACTGTTCTGCTGCGGCCACCAGTCGCTCCGCTGTGGTCTCCTCCACCACCTCAACGTTGTGTTTGATGCCGCGCCCGTGTTCCGACACGAGACGCCGGAGCGCCACCAGTCAGTGGAGGAAAGGTATTCTGGGTACTGGTACCGTGCTGACCGCATTGCGTCGTAGTCTTGGTCACTGAAGTTGTAATTAATCATCCAATTCAGGAAGAGATTGAACGTCACACGGTCGTACAGTCGGCCAAGCCAGTTGGATGGACGGGCGGAGAAGAAGTACACAACGCGGCTCAGATTTTCGTCTACTGGCACTGGCCAGCGGGTATACATGTGGGTGAGGTGATTGTTCCGTACCAAACCCGGGAGGCGTTGACCCTCCCAGCCAGGGACGTTGAAAAAGCGTCCCCGCTTTGGCCGCAGGCGGTTCCAGGCATCAAAGAACCACGTCCAGAGGAGGCGTCGACGGTACATGGGCCAGTACGCATTCACCCGCGGATGGTAGAACTTGTAGGGGACCTTGCCGCTCTCATCCGCGTAGTAAGGCTGCCGTTCCCGCCCGTTGGGGCGCTCCACCGTCTGGTTATTGACGATGCGTGGCCGGGAGCCAACAGGCGTCCGAGATGAACGGCCTGACCGCGCCACTCGGAAGGAGTTGCGGTGGACAAACCACTGGTTGTGGGCGTCACCGGTATTCTCCAGCGCAATCATCCAGTTGCAGTCCCAGTACCGGAAGGTATTGAGGACCACGGAGTCCTTCTCAAAGAACTCGGGCGGTATGTCATCCTCTGGCGGCACGGGTTCATTTTCTCCCATCCAGATAAATACCAATCCCTTCAGCGTCACCGTGGGAAACTTCTTGGCCTTGAGTTGGCCCACCATTTTGGAGTCTGGGCCTTCCGTGATGAACTCCACGCACTCACCGTCACCGTTGAAGGTTGCGCCATGGTAGGGACAGCTGAGATAGCCCTTCCAGAAGCAGTCACCCCATGACAGGTAGACGCCTCGGTGCGGACAGTAGTCCCATAGCGCCTGGACTTCGCCGTTCGTGTCGCGGAAGAGGGTGACGTCTTCACCAAGGAGCTTCAGCCCAACCGGCTTTTTCTTTCCAATGGCCTTCGCTGGCAGCGCGGGGTACCAGTATTCACGCAGACCCTTTGGGGGAATGAGGCTTCGGCGGTCGTCTGTGCTGGTTGGCTGTACAAATTGGGGGGTCTTATTACCCTGGTAGCCTCGGGCGTATTCCTTCCAACCACCAGGGTAGCCACCTCTGATTTTGCTAAGTGCTTTAAATATCCCCATTGAAGTGCTCCTGTAAAAGGCGGGTAGCTGGCTAGTTAAAACCGAGAAATGGACCAACTTGGACGAAAGGCATAGTAGTGTCACTCACGGATGCCGTCAATTCGAGATAATTTCGAAATAGACCGATGGTGAATGTGAAAGGCAATCTCTCTGTCCACGTGAACTCAGGTAGACACGCACTTATTCCAGTCCCTGCTCTTTGTGCTGCTGCCCCAGGGTGATGTACGCCTCTGCGTTGGTCTTGATGACCTCCAACTGGTGGGGCTGAATCTCACTCTTGACCTGGCCCGGCCCCCCTACCACAAAGCTGCGCGGCGGTATCACCCGGTTTTCCAGCACCATGGCGCCCGATGCGATGATGCAGTGGTCTCCTACTATCGCGCCGTCATTGAGCGTGCAGTTGTTGCCCAGGAGGCAGTCGCTGCCCACAGATTTGGCGTGGCAGATGACCCCATGGCCCAGAGTCACGTTGTCACCAATAACCACGTCGCCGTCGCCATGGACCACGGAGCCGTCCTGGATGTTGGTGTTTGCGCCGACAGTGATCTTGCCGCAGTCAGCCCTGAGGACCACGCCTGGCCATATGGAGGCGTAAGGCCCTATCTCAATATCGCCTACCAGGTAGGCGAACTCACTGATGAAAGCCGTGGGGTGGACCCGCGGCGACTTGCCGTTGAAGCTACGAAGCATGGATACCTCCGAATTTCGTTGACCCTACATAAATCAGCATGATACCTTTCCTGTGGCCGTTGTGCGTTGCACAGCGGTTGTTTAAGGAGTTGTCCATGGGACTGTATGACAAGGATGCTATTGACCGCGTCCGCAAGCAGCAAGAGGAGTGGGAGAAGAACGAGCTGAACGGCGCCCTGGAGGTGGGTCCTGAACGGCAAGACCACTACCAGACGGTGTCCGGCACCACTATTGAGCGCCTCTACACACCTGAGCATGTAAAGGACCTGGACTATCAGCAAGACCTGGGCATGCCGGGGACGTACCCCTTCACCAGAGGCGTCTACCCCACCATGTACCGGGGACGTTTGTGGACGCGGCGACAGATTGCAGGCTTTGGCACGGCCAAGTCCACAAATCAGCGCTACAAGTTCCTGCTGGCCCACGGGCAGACGGGCATCAGCACCGACTTTGACCACCCGACGCTGACTGGCTACGACTCCTACGACCCGCTGTCAGAGGGTGAGGTTGGTCGGCTGGGCGTCGCCATCGACACGTTGCCAGACATGGCGGACCTCTTTGACGACATTCCGCTGGACAAGGTCAGCATTTCTCTTACCATCAACCACCCAGCCATTGTGATGCTAGCTATGTTGCTGGCGCACTCAGAGGATGTGGGCGTGCCGTGGGCGGCCCTTCGTGGCACTGTCCAGAATGACTCCCTCAAGGAATTTCACGGCCAGAAGACGTTCGCCTTGAAGCCCAGAGGGGCTTACCGGTTGACCATGGACGTGGTGGAGTTCTGCACGGAACATGTGCCCGGCTGGAACACCATCTCCATCTCTGGCTACCATACGAGAGAGGCGGGTTCCTCTGCTGCACAGGAACTGGCGTTCACCATTGCGCAGGCTATGGCCTACGTGGACGGCGGCCTTCAACGCAGCATGACCATCGACGACTTTGGCCCAAGACTGGCCTTCTTCTTTGGCTGCCACATGGACTTTTTCGAGGAGATATCCAAGCTGCGGGCGGCCCGTCGCATGTGGGCACGCATCACCAAGGAGCGTT
>JAQBVZ010000010.1 GCA_027625205.1 Chloroflexota bacterium | reverse complement strand
TGCGCCCGTGCCCCATCTACTACGCTCCAGGCCCATTGTCATGGCGGGCATCATTGCAGTTTCCGCGTCTCTATCAGCCGCGCTTGTAACGGCCATTTATCCCGTGTATTTCACCCAGGTTGGCTTTGGGGAAGCACTCATTGGTGGACTGCGTTCCGTCAACGCGGTGGGGATTGTGGTCGTGGCCTTTAGCTTCGGCACCATCGTTGCCTTCATGGGTCAACGTCGGCTGATAGCCGTCAGCCTGGTGCTGACGGGCGTGTTCACCATAGCTACCACCGTAGCGGGGAGCGCAGTCTGGGCCGCAGCGCTGGTCATCCTTGTTGTTGGCGCTACCTTTGGCATCCTGCGTGCGGTCTATCCGGCAATTGCCGCAGGGAATAGCCTCCCTGGACAACGGGGAGTCGCCATGTCAGTCGCGGCGCTCTATTGGGCGTTGGGACAGCTATTCGTACCCCTCATCTTCGGCTTCATTGCTGAATATTTAGGGGCTTCTGAAGCATTGTGGATTGGCGGCGGGCTGCTCATTGGGCTGGGCATCGCCTCGCCAGTGCTATACAACTGGCTGCTTGCGCCCTCCATTAACGCTTCCAAAGCAGCGGATGCAGCCTCGCAGTCGTAACCATTACATGGGAAGCCACAACCCGTACATTGGTACAGCTTCTGTTGGTCGCCTAAGGTAGCTCCGAGCCAGTGCGCTACTTTGTCTCAAAGATGATAACGCGAACCTCTGTGGCACCGATGTTCTCGACGCGATGTGTCCAAGCTTCATGGTGCATGACAAAACCGTCGGGTAGCTCTGCCTCCATATTATCGGCGCCCTCGGCGTAAATGCGGACCTTCTCTCCGGTGACGAAATATACGACCTCATCTGGGTGTGAGTGCTCAGTGTCGGATTCGCCAGCCTTCAGAACCATCTCCACGAATCGGCGGTTACCATCCTCCCACAGCGTCTTGTAATTGTCGGCAGATACTTCGGTTGGGTCGATGTATGTCATAAACTTCTTTCTGCGCTTCCAATGGGTGGTAAGTTTCCCATTTGGGGGCTCAAGGCCATCAACAGGATAGCTACACGCTACCATAAAGGTTAGCCATTATCTAATGCGATGCTCATTCGGCGTCAGATACGATTTCAGTCCTCAACCCCGGCCCTCTCACGCAGGAGACACAGCCTCGCCGTTGTAACCATCTCTGACAAACTCACGTTGACTGCCAGCCTTTGCGCGCTAGAATGGCGGCTGCGGAGGACTCATGCTGACCAAGGTAAATACCTGCGCGGTCATAGGGCTGGATGGCGCGATTGTTGAAGTTGAGGTGGACATAGCCCCAGGGCTGCCCGCCTTTACAGTCGTGGGCCTGCCGGACACCGCTGTGCAGGAGTCCCGCGAGCGAGTCCGTGCCGCCATACGCAACTCCGGCGGCGAGTTCCCCATGCGGCGCATCACGGCCAACCTGGCCCCGGCTGACCTCACGAAGGAAGGCCCTTCCTACGACCTCCCAATCGCCATCGGCATCCTGGGCAGCAGCGGGCAGGTGCCGCCTGACCTCACCGGCATGGCACTGTTGGGTGAGCTATCGCTGGAAGGACATTTGCGCCATACCGACGGCGTGCTGTCCATGGTCTCAGTGGCCCGTGACCACGGCCTGCTGACGGTAATCGTGCCGGAGGTGGACGCACTGGAAGCAAGCCTGGTGGAAGGCGTGACGGTATTACCCGCAGCATCCCTCAGCCAGCTTGTAACGCACCTACGGGGAGAGGTGAAAATTGCACCCTTCCAGGCATCCCCGCAGTTGCCTTTTACTGACCTTTCGGTCGGGGACTCAGACCTGTCCTCAATCCGTGGGCAGGAGCACGCCAAACGCGCATTGGAGGTGGCCGCCGCTGGCGCGCATAACGTACTGATGACAGGCCCGCCAGGAAGCGGCAAGACGCTATTGGCCCGTGCCCTGCGCTCCATCCTGCCCCCCCATGACGCCGGACGAGTCACTGGAGACCACCAAGATTTACAGCATCAGCGGGCTGCTGCCGTCGGACACGCCAGTCCTCGCCAGTCGGCCCTACCGCTCACCGCACCACACCACACCATCTCTCACGCGGGCCTTGTCGGCGGCGGCAGGATACCGCGCCCTGGGGAGATTTCCCTCAGCCATCCGCGAAGTCGAACGGTTTGGAATGACACAGATCCAGACCGACGCCTCGCTGAATCCTGGTGACAGTGGTGGCCCACTGCTTAACCGTTCAGGCAACGTCATAGGCATAAACACTTCCAAATACGTTGGTAGTGGAATTGAGGGCCTGGGATTCGCGGTTTCCATCGCAGAACTTGCCGACAACCTAACCGAGATGAAATCTGGTGGTTTGATTTGCCAACCCTTCCCAGAGCCAGCTGAAGGCAGCGTGTATCGCCAGAACATTTATGGCTATTATTTGACAATTCCCAGTGGTTCAGGCCTTGTTAACCGGCCCGACGTGGGGGGATTAGTTTCATTTGGCATAGAGCAGGAAACGGGACTACCCATTACCTCGAATTTCACTACAACAGCCGGAGCTTTTTTCTACCCACCCGTTGCTAGGGGGACACACACACTCAATAGCTTCGTAGACTTGTATTCTGATTTGAGAGACTCCGCCACTATCTTTAGCCGCAGAGTCGTGTGCGCACCTCAAGCCTCAGGAGCGAAATTCGCTCTTGAGGTAGAAGCAGCCATCATTGATGAACTGACCGAATATCGCGAGAGGTGGTTAGCATTTTTCGTAGGAAGCGACGGCTACTTCATTGAGCAATTCTCCTGGCCTAGCCAGTGGGACTTGCATCAAGGCAACATTGATCAATTAGCACATAGCTTCCGCTTTGAGCCCTAGGCGGAAAGCCTCACCAAAGGCGCGGCCTAACTCGCCTGCCCCGCTTCCTCGTATGAAGGCTCAGGCATACCGTCTTTCCAGGTGGGGTCGCGCAACTCAAGCCTGTTGCCGCTGGGGTCTAGGAAATAGAGTTCTCGCCCTGTGAAGAAGCCCTGCTTGCGATAGTAAAGAGCCAGTATGCGGACGTTCTTTTCCTGGAAGACCTTGCATGCCTGTTCCAGAATTTCCGGTGTCACCGTAAAGGAGTGGTGGGCTGGAGCGTTCTGGGCCTCCACGCTTTCAACCGGCTGATCGCGCTGGCAAATCAGAATCCTGTGCTCACCAACGCTGAAACATGCCATGCCAGAATCGCCAAGCCTTCCCAGCGACTCAAGCCCAAGCAAGTCTCCGTAGAACTCTTCAGATTGTTCCAAATTGTTCACTGGGATGGACCAGTGCGTGACACCTTCTATGCTCAGCAGCCCCATGGCAGCCTCCTTGATTCCGTTGCGGAGATTCCGTATGCGGGGCGATTCTACTCCAGCGGAAGGTGTCATGTACGCATTACATGGTGACGCGGATAGCTGACCCTGTTGGAACTTAGCTGGCTGGCTATGGTGCGTTACACTTAACGTTGGGCTTTCGCTTAAATCCGCTCACCCGCACCTTGGGGCTTCTAGCGCTTCTCTGCGCCGTCGTCCTTGTGGCAGCAGCCTGTGAGCCTGCGCTGCAAACGCCTACCGCCAACGATTCCGGCCCAACGCGGACACCTGATGTCACGCCCAGGCCTGGGCAGACCCCCAGCCCAACGGCGACGTCCACCGTTGGGCTCTCACCTACTCCAAGCCCGTTGTTCCCCGGTTTCGATTTTGCGATTGACACAGGCGATTTTTGGGAGTTTCGGTGGTCGTATACGGACAGGAGTTGCAACCAACGCAGCGGCTGTAGCACCAGCGACGACGAGGGCTTATTCCAAGTCATGCTCGGACAGCCGCGAGAGATTCAGGGCATAACGGCCTATGAAACCCAGGTGGTTGGCAAGCACGAGGTGGCGCTTGCAGACGCCAATCGTGACTTTGCACCTCGCTGGCGATACCTTGCTGTGACTGGCAACCGCATTCTTGGCTCCCAGGGTTCCAGCTACACCGTCATATTTGACGGACAGACCGGCAAATGGGCAGGCAGCGGCTTCTTCACTGATCGCTTCAACGCCAACGAGCTGATAGAAGCGACTCCTAGCACTATCACTCAGAACGACGCGTTCGGGGCTTGGCCCGGCGTCAGGACCGGCCCCGCCATCAACATTGGCCGCGCTTCAAGTCAGGGTCTGTGTGAGACCATTGCTGGCGAGAGGATCTGCCCCGGGAAGAAACCACCGACGTCAAAGAGCGAGAGACCTATCGCGGTGGCGTGGGGCCTGTGGGCTATTTCTATGACGGCGCCTTCACCTTCTCGGGCGGCGGTTTCTTTTCCTCTGTCCAGACCACGGAAGCCGTAGGGCTTGTTGCATCTTCTCTGCGAGGCGACACAGCCACTTCTGTAGATGATCTGCTGGCTTTTCAACGCGTTGAGTCCGAGCCCAACAACAGCCTGCAGACGGCCCACCCTCTGTCCCTCCCAGGTGTCGTCTCCGGTGATACGTTCAAGTCCGATTCCTGGGGCGAGCTTCGGTTTTTCAACGAGGCTACCAGCGATTGGCAATTCATTGAGCTTCACGACATCTTTGCGTTCACGGTGCTGCAGTCGCAGGTCGTAACCATCACGCTGAATGCCGTGGGCAGCGCAGACCTCAACCTTCTGCTCTTCACGCTCTCCAGCGTTGAAGGGCCAGACACCATTTTCATCGACGGGCAGATGGCTGACTTTATTGACCTTAGCACAGTGAACGACCCCACAGAGACCATCACAGTAACGTTGGCCGCAGGTGAATATTTCACGGCCATACAAGCGTTCAGCACAGGCACAAGGAGTGACTACTCTCTAACGATCGAGTAAGCACGCTCCAGCGTACAGAAGAATAGGCGTATACTGGCCGCCACCCCTCACACTATCGAGGTTCTATGCTTGGTATAGGTTTCGCCATCCTTGCGGCCGCGGGGTTTGGTTTCAATGCAGCGTCCATACGCAGAGGCGTACTGTCGGCATCGTCAAGCCAAGGCCTCTACTACACCGTGCTCCTGGCGCTTCCTCTCTTCTTTCTGGCAGCGCTAATCAGCGGCCAGCTTTTTGAGTACGATGCGTTCTCCACCAGAGACATCATTGTCCTCAGCATTGCTGGCGTGGTGCATATTTTCATTGGCCGTTACTGCAACATCCGGGCAATAGATGCCATAGGCGCCAACCGCGCCGGTCCTCTGGTGGGCATGTCCACTCTGGTATCAGTGATAGTGGCAGTCTTGTTCCTCAGCGAGGAGATGACGTGGGTTAAGGTTGGTGGCATCCTGCTAATGATGGTAGGGCCCACGCTGGTGGTCCGCGGCAATCGTAAGAAGGACCGCGCCAAACGCAATGCACCAGCCCCAACCGCTGTTACACCACTGACATCCACAACGGAGACCGCCAGCCCCAGCACTCTCACCACCACCGTTGTCGGCAAACAATTGCCAGCCATGCCGGTTGTCCGCATGCGTGAGGGCTATTTCTGGGGCGTGATGGCTGCTGCCGCATGGGGCGTGGGGCCGGTACTGATGCGCTCAGGCATGGGTGACTCAGGGTTGGGCATTTTGGGCGGTATGACGGCATACTTCGCGCCGTCAGCACTTTTGATATTGGGGCTTTTCATCCCCGGCGTGTTCCGTCAGACCATGAGCATAGATCCATCAGCCCAGAAGTGGTTCCTGCTGAGTACAGCCAACTCCTTCATAGCCAACGTCTTCCGGTTCATGGCGCTCAGCCTTGCCCCTGTGAGCGTAGTCATACCGCCGGTGCGCACAGGCGTCATTTTTGCCATCTTCTTCAACCTAGCGATCAACCGGCGGACGGAAAGCTTTGACCCAATGGTGATTGTAGGCATCTTGGTCTCGGTAACAGGCGCCATCGTCCTCGTTGCGTGACAAGCTGACGCTGATACGTACCCCAGATATACAGGTGCCATACCAACCTCAGTAGCGCCGGTGCTACAATGGGCCGCACCTTGACGACCACCATCTCTGACGGAGTGCATCTGCATGAAGATTGCCGCCTGCATCAAATGGGTCCCCATGATTGCCCGCCTGAAGTTCGACCCCGAGACCAAGCGCATCATTCGTGAGGGCGTCCCCAGTGAGCTCAACGCCTACGACCAGTTGGCGGTCCAACGCGCGGTGGAGCTCCGCGATATCCACGGCGGCGAAATCACCATCATCACCATGGGCCCGCCCAACGCGCGACAGGGGCTCATCCAATGCCTTGCCATGGGCGCTGACAAGGCCATCCACATCAATGACCGTGCCTTTGCAGGCTCAGACACCCTGGCCACCGCCAGGGCCTTGAGCCTGTGCCTGGCTCGCGACCAGTACGACCTCATCATGTTTGGTTACCACAGTACGGATGCTGAGACGAGCCAGGTGGGGCCGGAAGCCGCCGAACTCTTGGGACTGCCACAAGTCACCAGCGTGCGCAGCCTGGACTTCAGCGCAGACGGCACCAAGGCTCTTGTAGAGCGTGAAGGGGAAGACGGATATGAGGTCATTGAGCTAAGCCTGCCAGGGGTGGTCACGGTGGTTGAGGGTATTGCGCCGGAAATTTTCCCTGACAAGGCGTCCATTCAAGCGGCTGAGGAACAGAAAGAGATTGTGGAGATCACCGCCGCTGAGCTGTCCAACGACACTACCGTATTTGGAGCATCTGGCTCCCCCACTTGGGTGGAGGACATCCGCTTCATTGAATCGACACGGGAGCAGGTAGTCCTCCAAGACCTGTCCCCTGAGGACGCAGCCAAGCAGATTGTGGGCCTGATTGAGCAGCGCGGACTGATGGACCCATCCAAGCGCCACGCAGGTCATGAGGCCAAGCCCGCTAACCCCACAGTGCGGCCCCCGGAAGGGCCAAGCGTCTGGGTAATGGCTGAGATTGGCGCTTCAGGCCTACGCTCCGTAACCTATGAACTCTTGGGTGCCGCGCAGGATGTGGCGGATAGCATTAAAGGCCACGTGGCCGCTGTGATACTTGGCGGCCCAGGCTCCGCAGACCACGCCGCGAAGCTTACCCACGCAGGGGCCGACGTTGTGCTGATAGCGGAGGATGAATCCCTGGCCCCATACCTTACGGAGCCCCACACGCAGACGCTTGTTCATGCCATAGAGGCCAACAAGCCCTATGCGGTGCTGTACGCCTCCACGGTGAACGGCAGAGACCTGGCCGCCCGAGTGGCGGCACGACTTCAACTTGGCCTAACGGGTGACTGCGTGGGGCTTGAAGTAGACGCGGAGGGCCGCCTGGTGCAGATGAAGCCCGCCTTTGGCGGCAACGTGGTGGCCCCCATTTACTCCAAGACTCAGCCCTATATGGCGACCGTGCGTCCCGGACTGCTGACGCCCCTGGCTCCTGATGAGGCTCGCGAGGCTCCGGTGGAAGCGCTTCCAGTGCAGCCAAGCGCTGACGGCGGGGTACGCATCATAGAGACCCACAGGGAAGAGAACATGGATCCCGGAGACCTGGACGAGGCGTGGTCCATTGTAGGCATTGGGATGGGCATTGGCGGGGCCAAGAGCATCGCTGACATAACCCACCTGCTGGAGACCTTGGATGCAGCGGTGGTCTGCACCCGTGACGTGGTGGATGAGGGATGGATGCCACGACAACGTCAGGTGGGGCTCACGGGTCGTTCCATAGCGCCTGACCTCTACATTGCCATCGGCATACGCGGCGATTTTAATCACACGGTTGGCATCCAGCGGGCGGGTACGGTGGTTGCTATCAACAACAATAAGCGTGCCGCCATATTCCGGCAGGCTGACATCGGTGTGGTGGATGAGTGGCAGCGCGTGGTGCCAGCACTGGTAGCTGAATTGCAAAAAACGATGGTTCCAGAAAAGAAGTAGGCTGCGCTTGGCTCGGTAGCCCAATCGCGGTCTGAGAGGATAGCGGTGCTGGTACACAAAACGCCGTTCTTTTACGGTTGGGTCATCGTGGCAGTTGTCATGCTGTCCGGGCTGCTCACTACCGGCATCACTTCCTGGGGACTTAGCGTATTTGTGGGCCCCATGGAAGATGAGTTGGGTTGGTCCCGCTCCACCATCTTCGGCGCTCTTGCTATCGGAGTGGGGGTGATGGTCGTATCCGGCACGCTTCTTGGTCCCTTGGGCGACACGAAGCGCGGTCCTCGCATACTCTATCTCCTTGGTGCGCTGACCTTCGGGCTCACCCTCATCTACATGCGTCAGGTGAACTTCATCTGGCAATACATCCTTGTCTTTGGCGTCATTGGAGGCTTCTCCCGGTTTGCCATCATCTTTCCCATGACCATCATCCCAAAGTGGTTTGTCCGGCGACGGGCCATGGCCATTGCATGGGCCAGCGCGGGCCACGGCTTGGGGCCATTCTTCATCCCCATTATGATCCAATGGTTCATTAATGAAGTGGGATGGCGGGACGCTTGGCTGCTCCTTGGCATCATCACCTTGGTATTGCTGGTCCCCATAGCCGCGCTGATACATACCTCCCCTGAGGATGTGGGGCTGAATCCGGACGGTGACGAAGCCCTTCCTGTGCCAGGCACAACTGCAACCACCCAGGCTACAGCGGCAAGCGAGTACAGCTACACACGGTATGAAGCCGTAAGGATGCCGCTCTTCTGGCTGGTGATTGCGGGCCTCACGCTAGGCACCTTTGGCATCATGGGCCTTATCCCGCACATAATCCCCTTCCTACGGACGCAGGGATTTTCAGCAAACGTTGCCGCATCCTCCATCACTGCTTATGCAGGGGTCGGCGTACTGATGCGCTTCGGTTGGGGGTTTATTACCAATCGCGCAACGGTACGCCAGTCATTCCTTGTCCTGCTTACCCTTGCCATCGGCGCCATTACGTTCCTATACACAGTGACCAACATCCCCTCATTGTTCCTTGCCATGATGCTGGTTGGTCTGCCCTTTGGCGGGTTCTGGGTCCTCCAGGGGCTCATAGTCCCCACCTATTTCGGGCGCCGATACATTGCTGGGATATTCGGGCTCATGCAGCCCTTCATCAACGGCGCAATGTGGGCTGGACCCTGGCTCCTCAGCATTATCTTCGACAGTTTCGACTCCTATCGCTGGGTGTTCGTAACGTCCGTCGCCTCGCTAGCACTGGGAATAGGGCTTTTCTACATGGCCCGGCCCGTGAAAAGGGCACCCATAAGCCAACCAGCGGTCACGGCCTAGGCGGCGCATGCTCGTACACCGCACACCGTTTTTCTATGGCTGGGTCATTGTCATGGTGGTGATGATGTCCGGTCTGCTTTCCGTTGGCCTCCAGTTCTGGGGCTTCAGCGTATTTGTAGTGCCCATGGAGGAGGAGTTGGGCTGGTCCCGCTCCACCCTGTTGGCCGCCTATGCCATTGGCGCCTTGATGTCCGTGCTGCTTGCCCCGGTGCTGGGACCCTACGGGGACACTAAGTACGGGCCGCGGATTATCTACGGTGTGGGGGCGGTGTTCTTTGCCCTCTCCATGATTTTGATGAAGTATGTGGACGCCATCTGGGAGCACTACCTGTTCTTTGGCGTCCTGGGCGGAATTGGACGGTACGGCATACACCTGCCCCTGAGCATTGTGCCCAAGTGGTTCGTCAAACAGCGAGGCATGGCCCTGGCCTGGTCCAGCGCCGGCGCGGGCATTGGCACCTTCTTCGTGGCGTACAGCATTCAACTTCTCATTGACGCTGTTGGATGGCGGGACGCCTGGATGTACCTGGGCTTCATCTCATTGGTGATGCTGCTTCCCGGCATTTTCCTGTTGCGCACTTCCCCAGAGGAGTTTGGCCTCAATCCAGACGGAGTCCCCAACGACGACGCACTTAGCACTGCCAGTCGAAAGGCCAGGGGAACCGCGGAATACAGCTTTACCAGGGGCGGAGCCATGCGCACCCGGGCGTTCTGGTTGGTACTGGTGGCAACCACGCTTGCCGCTTTTGGAGTGATGGGATTTGTCCCCAACATTGTCCCGTTCCTACGGGGCCAGGGATTTTCCGCAACGGCTGCCACTGCCTCAATCACAGCCTATGGCGCGGTGGCAATTCTGATGCGCTTCGGGTTGGGATACATGGTCCGCAGAATCCCCATCCGGTGGGTGTTCATTATCCAGGTGGCCATAGCTGGAGTGGCAATATCATTCCTCTACACCGTAACTATCATCCCAACCATGGTCCTTGCCATGGCGTTGGTCGGCATAGGGTTTGGCGGGTTCTGGGTGGTGCAGAATCTCATTGTGGCCGACTATTTCGGCAGGCGGCATATCTCAGGAATTCTGGGGCTTGTCCAACCCTTTCAACAGGGAGCCACCTGGGGCGGGCCTCTGGTGTACGGCTTGCTGTTTGACGCTTTCAATGGCTACCAGTGGGTCTTCGCCTCTGCCCTTGTCGCCATCGCCTTCAGCATGATAGTTGTCTATTACGCCAAGCCCGCAACGCAGCCCATGGCCCAGCAAGCCCCGGCCATCTCCGGGTAGCCAACATCGCACCCGCCTTGAATATGCCATAATGTGCAGAGCAGCCAAGCAGGCTGCGGCCCACTCCAAGGAATCATGATGAGCACAGCACCGAGCGCAAAAAAAGGACGACGGACAACCACGCTGGGCGTCTCCAGGCCCTCCGGCAGACTGTCCATCACCGCTGAGAACTATCTGCTGTCCCTCTTCATCCTGATGGAGGATGGCGTGGCCCCTCATATCAGCCAGCTTGCCGCCTATCTGCGGCGCTTACCTGAGGAGGAGGAGCTAGGCACCACGCTGGCCTCAGTCTCCGGCATGGTCCACCGCATGGCTAAGGAAGACCTGCTTACTATCAACAAGGGCAAAGAGATACACCTCACGCCAGAGGGAATGCGTCGTGGACTGTACATCGTGCGGCGGCACCGTCTGGCCGAACGTCTGTTGGTGGACCTGCTCCAAGTGCCCATAGAGCGGGCGGAGATTGAGGCGCACCAGCTTGAGCATGCCATCTCTCCACTGCTCTTGGAACGCGTTGAGGAAAAGTTAGGAATCCCTGACACCTGCCCTTTTGGCAGACCCATCTACCGTGAGGGTGAGCAGCGCAGAGCAGACCCGTCAGACATGATCAGGTTGACTGAATCCACCAATGGCGTGGAATACACGGTGCTGCGCATCCCAGATGAAG
>JAQBVZ010000009.1 GCA_027625205.1 Chloroflexota bacterium | reverse complement strand
GCCAAGGCTCTGCGTTTAGGCATTCCACCAAGGCCGGGTAGAACGCAGCCGCGTCCTTGTTCTGGAGAATAAAGTCGTGGTAATCAAACAGGTCAGTGTCGCCAAGAAAAGTGAGGGTATCCCCGGACAAAAGCATGGGCGCGATGCCCAACGGGTCCTCCTCACCACCAATCACCATCAGGCGAAGGTCTTTGGGGTCTCCGCCAAACTGGTCCCACCAGACCTGTTGCCATTCTGGGGTGAGGAAGACGGGACTACCTTCAAGTTGGGACAATATCCGGCTCCATACCGGAGCTATTTCACGAATGCTGACAGGCAAAGCGGAACAGGACAACGGGTACTCCCTTATGGAAACGACAGCCCAATGGACGGTGGCATGGTCAAGGCCGGGTGGTGCCTTAAACGGACCGGCCCAGAATGCTGAGTACAGATTCAAGGTCAGGCGCGGTCTCTTGCAGCACAGTCGTTGTCTGTTGCATGGCCAGGTCCGGGTCTTTCAGGCCCGTACCGGTAATGACACAAACCACCGTTTTATCCTTCAAATCCGCCCCTTGAGATGCCAGCTTCATGAGTCCAGCCATGGAAGCGGCAGAAGCAGGTTCGCAAAAAATGCCTTCACGGCTGGCCATGAGCCCGTATGCTTCCAGAATTTGCTCATCTGAAACGGAATCAATCGCGCCACCGGACTCGTCGCGCGCACGCTCCGCCAACTGCCAACTGGCCGGGTTACCGATGCGGATGGCGGAGGCCACTGTTTCTGGCGATTCCACCGCATGCCCCAAGACTATGGGAGCAGCGCCTGCAGCCTGAAACCCCATCATCTTGGGGCGCTTGGTGGCCTTGCCGGAGTCCGCGTATTCCTGAAAGCCCATCCAATACGCGGTGATGTTTCCCGCGTTGCCAACGGGGATGCAGAGGTAATCAGGCGCGTCACCCAGACTGTCCATCACCTCAAAGGCGGCGGTCTTCTGTCCTTGAAGCCGGTACGGGTTTACCGAATTAACCAGGCTCATGGGGAGGTACTCTGGGAGCTGGCGCACCAAGGTTAACGCTTGGTCAAAGTTGCCATCCACAATCACAACTCGCGCACCATAGGCAACGGCTTGGGAGAGCTTTCCTTGGGCCACGCTCCCCTTGGGCACCAGGACCACCGTGTTCAGGCCGCAGTATGCACCGTAAGCCGCTGCGGAGGCGCTGGTGTTGCCCGTAGAAGCGCACAAGATGGTTGTCTTGCCCTCTTCCATAGCCTTGGCCACAGCAACCACCATGCCACGGTCCTTAAAGGAACCGGTGGGGTTACAGCCCTCCAGCTTGAAATAGAGAGCCCCGCAGCCAACCTCTTTCTCCAGATGGCTTGACCGCACCAGCGGCGTCTCTCCCTCACCCATGGTGATCATGGGCGTTTGGGGCGTGAGCGGTAGGTGCTCCGCATAGTGGCGGAGGACTCCCTCTCCCATCAGACACCCCTCAGTTGCGTGGGGCCGCTGTCTCTCATGCTTCTGTCCTCATTGACGCGGGCGCCATTGTAGCGCGCTCCGCCTGAAATGCTAGGCGCTAAGCTAACTCTTCAATCCGCACGAGGTTGCACACCTCTTTTACAACGTCCAACTCTGAGAGCCGCTGCACCGCGTCCTGGACCAGGGACTCTTTGGCTTCATGCGTGGTGATGACAATCTCCGCCAGCCCGTCTGCCTGCAGGGTTGCCTTCTGGATGACGGATGCCAGGCTCACCTGATGGTCACCCAACACGCGAGTTACCTGGGCCATCACGCCTGGCTTATCATTGGCGTGAAGCCGTAGATAGTACTTGGTCTCCACCTCTGGCATGGCTTGAATGACCAGATCCCTGTCCAGCCGGGGCGGGGGCGAAGGCCGTCCGCCTGAGGCGATGCTCCTGGCTATCCCCAGCACGTCACCAATGACCGCACTGGTGGTGGGCATGTCACCGGCCCCAGGGCCCTGGAACATAACCCGTCCTACAAGGTCTCCCTGGAGCTCAACTGCGTTGAGGACTTCATCCACCTTAGCCAGCGGATGCGCAACTGGCAGAAAGGCCGGGTGGACTCGCGCCTGGATAGTGTCGCCGTTGCGCCATCCTATAGCGAGCAGCTTGATGACGTAACCAAGTTCAGCCGCGTAGTGGAAGTCCTCAGCCGCTAACTTGTCTATACCCTCGTAGTAGACCTCACTGGCATGCACTTTGGAGTGGAACGCAAGGGTGCTTAACACCGCAAGTTTGTATGCTGCGTCAAGTCCTAGAATGTCGTTAGCGGGGTCTGCCTCCGCGTAACCCAATTCCTGTGCGTTTTTCAACGCCACGTCAAAGCCCAGACCCTCTCGCGCCATGCTGGTGAGTATATAGTTGGTGGTGCCATTGATGATGGCGTGGACCGCCGTCATGTCATTGGCCAGCAAGTCTTGGAGCAGCGGCCCTATTATGGGGATGCCGCCGCCCACACTGGCCTCAAAGCGTACGGATATGCCGTTCTCTCCGGCAAGGGTGAGTATTTCAGGCCCATGCTTGGCCATGACCTCTTTGTTGGCGGTGACCACGTGCTTGCCAGCGCGGATAGCTGACTGGATGTACTCCAGCGCAGGGTGCTCACCACCCATGACCTCAACAATGACGTCTATCTCCGGGTCATCAAGAAGGTCCTGAGCATTATCGGTTATCAATAGGCCGGGAGCGGCATCATTACGACTCTTGGAAGGATCACGGACCAAGACGCTTTTGACCACTACGTCCTTGCCCAGGTGACCGGCAATGGCAGCCCGCTTCTCATGCAGCACCCGGGCGACGCCTCCGCCTACCACCCCAAGGCCCATAAGCCCTACGACAATTGCTCCGGTCTTTGCCAAATCCGTCTCTTTCTCTATGAGCGTGCAGTAACGGGTTGAGGTGCTATAAGGGGCGACTACCGCAGCTGTCGCGCCACCCAGTTGACGTCATCGTCGTTAAAATCGTAGGACACAATCGCCTCAACAAGCTGGCCTTGGAACCAGTCTGACCCTTGCTGGCCAGCCAGCGTAGTTCGCATCTGTTCAGATAGCTCGTGGTCCACCGGCCCCTCGGTAACATATGCGATGACCACACCAAAGGACGCGGCTATGGGGTCAGTATACTGACCTGCCTCTAGCGCAAATATTGCCTCATCCAGTTCCGTGAAGACCCCTTGCGGCACCCACCCCACTTCACCGTTTTCGTCAGCAATTGACCGCTCCTGGCTCACCTCACCGGCAACTGTTGCAAAGTCCTCACCAGCATCCAGGCGGGCTTTGGCCGCTTCAGCGTCCCGCGTATTGCTCACCACAATCCAGTGAAGGAGCACCTGTTCCATCTCATCCGGCAATATACGCTCAAGCGTGGTCTGGACGCCGTTGAAATAGAGCTCACCCTCAAGGTAGCGCTGGTACTCTTCATCACTTACGCCAGCTCTATCCAAAAACTCTTCATACTGGGTGCGGCCTGCTTCCGTAAGCGTCACGGGAGTCTGCCCCTCAAAGCTTTCCTCAGGCTCAAACTGAGAGACCAGCCAGATATCCAAGTCAGCTTGAGTCACCTCAACGCCAAAGGCGGGGCCGGTCCTTTCACGAAGGATAGCGTCACGTATAAGGAGGTTCATACCGTCTTGCGGCAAGGACCCTACAAAGTTATCCGCGAGACCATTGGACAAGCGTATCAACTTGGCGACTGGCACCACTTCCCGCAGAGTAATCGCGCCACCGGTGGTCTCTGCAACGACCCTACCCGGCGGAGCAATGTTTGAGCGATAGAAGCCAATGGACAAAATAGCCACCAGCGCAGCAAGGCCTATACCCGCAAGGGCTAGGACCAGTCGTTGTAGCTGGCGCTCCGACGTCTGGGTGGCGCGCTTTTGGGCGGTAGTGGGGCGTCCGGCTCTACGGCGTTCCGCCCGCCTTTGCTGTCGCATGTAATACCTCGAAGCACACCCACGCGACACCGGACGGCCCGTGGTGGAGCAAAGGAAGGGCAGTCAGGGTCAGCGTGTGTTATGCAGTAGTAGTGGACTCGTCTACTTCAGGCTCAGCCGCTGCGGCGGGTTCCTCTGTGACTGACTCAGGCTCAGCAGGGGGCACCTCTTCAGCTACGGGAGCAACATCGGCTGCTTCCGCTGATGGGCTTTCCACTGGAGCTTCAGCCTCCGAAACTACCTCCGCGACCGGCGCATCTGCCTCGGGAGCAGCAACCGCAACGACAGCCGACTCCTCGGTGGCAGTCTCAGGAGAAGCGACCGCAACAGCAGTTGTTTCGTCCGTGCTAGCCGCTGGAGTACTAGGAGCCTCAGCCCCTTCAGGAGGTCGCGCTGCGGGAGCCCCGTAGCGTGGTCCGGCGTCTCGGTCACGACGGAACCTGCCGCCATCTCGGTCCCGACGGAACCCACCGTCCTGCCTGGACAGGTCCATCAGGGAGTGGTCACCCGTGAAGGGAAGCAACGCCATGTACCTGGCACGCCTCAGGGCGCGGGCAAGGTCACGCTGGTGTGGCGCGCATACGCCACTCCGGCGGCGAGGCTCAATTTTGGCCCATTCCGTAACGTGCCTGCGCAGCCGGGTCACGTCTTTGAAGTCAATCTCTTTAATATGGTCCACGCAAAAGCTGCAGACCTTTCTGCGCGGGAAAAATTTTCGTCCATCCCGGCGTCGCCGGGGAGGGCCCGAACGGGCATCATTTCTAGCCAAAGCTCACACTCCCAAGATATCCATTATCAAAATTATCTAACCGAAGTACTTCTGCGTTTAGCGTCAGAAGGGTAAATCATCCGAGGTTAAGGCTCCACCGGGGTCCGGCTCAGAGCCAGCTGGCGCATCATCAAGCCCTGCGTCACCGCCGCCGGGCTTGTCCAAGAAGAGGACGGTGTTAGCGACAATTTCATTGTTGAACCGCTTCTGGCCGTCATTGCCTTCCCATTGACTGGACTGCAACCGTCCCTCAACGTAAGCCCGCCGACCCTTGGAAAGGTACTGGTTCACCGTTTCCGCCAACTGGTTCCACGCAACCACCGTGAACCATTCAGTCTCCTGTTTACGCTCCCCGTCTGAAGCTGTATAGCTCCGGCTTGAAGCAATACGGAAGGAGGTCACCGGGTTGCCGTTGGTCGTGTACCGCATCTCTGGGTCAGTGCCCACGTTCCCGATAATCATAATCTTGTTCAGACCAACCACTACTCGCTCTCCTCGTCGTCCTTATGGGGGTCATGCCGCAGGAGCATGTGCCTGATAACATCCTGCGTCAGCTTCAGCGTACCTTCAAGCTCCTTGGCGGGCTCTGGCTCCATCTGCAACTCTGCTATCAGGTAGTGTCCTTCAATGAAAGTGCCCACCTTGTAGGCCAGCTTCCGCTTACCCCAGTGCTCACCCTCTGTGAACTCTCCACCGCTTCCGGTAACAAAGCTTCTCCCCCTCTCCAGCACCGCGCCAACCCGTTCTTCATCTGCTTCCGGGTCAACCATTAACATTAATTCGTACTGACGCACCACGCCTCCATTCACTCATTCCAGCAATCAAGTAGCGATTATAGCAGACTCCAAGCAGCGCTCCAATGGGGGCGACAGGAACCAGCAATATCCGGGTGTTTGTTATACGTCCAGCCCAGGCACGGGGAACTGACTGGTCAGCGCTTCCACCTCTTGCCTGATGGTCTCCGCCATCTTCTCATCACCCCTGTGGTTCAACGTCCTAACAATGAGTTGGGCCATCTGCTGCACGTCCTCTTCCTTGAATCCACGGCTGGTGATGGAGGGCGTCCCCAAGCGCAGACCGCTGGTCACACGGGCCGGTTGCGGGTCATTGGGGATGGCGTTCTTGTTCACAGTGATGTTCACATTGCTCAACGCATCCTCCGCCTCCTGGCCGGTGCAGTCCAAGGCCCGTAGGTCTACTAGCATTAAATGTGTGTCCGTGCCACCGGAGACAATCCGCAGCCCCTCTCCCTCAAGCGTGGCCGCCAGTGCTTTGGCGTTGGCGACCACCTGACGGCCGTACTCCTTGAAGTCAGGCTGCATTGCCTCTCCCAAGCATACGGCTTTAGCAGCAACGGCGTGCATCATTGGCCCACCCTGCATGAAAGGGAAAACGGCCCGGTCAACGTCACGGCGCAGCGACTCCTCCGACAAAATCATCGCTCCACGCGGGCCGCGAAGGGTCTTATGCGTGGTGCTAGTGACCACAGATGCATGAGGCGTGGGTGACGGATGCACCCCTGCGGCAATCAGTCCCGCTATGTGGGCCATGTCCACCATGAGCTTGGCCCCCACCTCATCAGCTATGGCACGAAAGCGAGCAAAGTCTATGGCGCGTGAGTAGGCGGTGTAACCGGCTACGATGACCTTGGGCTGCGCCTCACGGGCCAGCCGCGCAATGTCGTCATAATCAAGCTGCTCCGTGTCCGGGTCCAGTCCGTAGGAAACGAAGTTGTAGAGCTTGCTGGAGAAGTTGACGGTGCTTCCATGGGTGAGGTGGCCGCCCTGGTCAAGGCGCAGACCCATCACAGTGTCGCCTGGCTCCAGCAATGCAAAGTAAGCTGCCATGTTGGCCTGAGCGCCGGCGTGAGGCTGCATGTTGGCATGTTCCGCGCCAAACAATTCTTTGGCGCGGTCAATGGCAAGCTGCTCCACAATATCAACGTATTCACAGCCGCCGTAGTAGCGACGGCCGGGGTAACCCTCAGCGTACTTGTTGGTCATCACAGAGCCCTGGGCCTCCAGCACCGCTTTGCTGGCGTAGTTCTCAGACGCAATGAGTACAATATTCCGCCGCTGCCGTTCTTCCTCCCGAGCTATGGCATCAGCCACCACCGGGTCCTGCCGCATGAGGGCGCCTTCACTGTGTGCCAGGGTGCTCATTGAGACTCCTTCTCCTTTGTGTTTCCGTACGAGGATTGTTCACCGGAGGATACCACCGGCGCACCGTCAGGCGGCAAGAACGCCAGCGGGATATTCCGGCCCAACCTTGCTCTACACCTCACGGGCCAGTGCAAGTGCCCAGACCTGTGCGGCCCCCGCCTCTTTCAAGGCGTTTGCCGCGCTGTGCATGGTGCTGCCCGTGGTCATAACGTCGTCCACTAGCATTAACGACTTGCCCTGAACATTAGCGTCGCATTGGAAGGCATAGGCCACGTTGGCCCATCGGCTGTCATAGTCAGCGGTCGCCACCTGCGGGCCAGACCACCGCTGGCGACGCAGGTACGCCTGCTCCACGGGGACCTCTAGGCGCGTCCCAACCTCTTTGGCGAGCAGCGCGGCCTGGTTATAGCCCCTACTCCGCAATTGTCGTGGGTGCATGGGAATAGGAATCAAGGCATCCACCGCAACCCCACGTTGCGTCAGGGCGTCCGCCATGGGCCTACCAAGGATGGGGGCCAGCGCTCGCAGGTTGCGATATTTCAGTTGGTGGACGGCCTTTCGTATGACGCCGTCCATGACAAACACGGCCACTGTGCCATCGACAGCCAAGGGCCGTAGACGGCAGCGGGAACAAGGGCTTGCGACACCCGGCTCCGCGCACATCTCGCACTGCGGCTCCTCCAGCCAAAGCGCGCTTGCCAGACAGTCGTCACAGAGATACGTCCCGGATACGCCGCAGCCCACGCACTGGGCAGGCAGCACCGTGGTCAGCACTTTGTTCCAGACTGAGTTCAGCAAGCCCAGCTTTGTCATGCTACCCTGCAAGGTATAGGTTGGTGCAGGCATGGTAAAGGCTGTTTTCCTAGACTTCTACGGTACGTTAGTAAGGTTTGACCCTCCAGCGGAGGGCATCCAGGCTAATGCGTGTGCTAACCATGGGCTACAACTCGACGCCCAGGCCATCCTGCGTGCGTACCCTGTAGCTGACGAGTATCTGGCTCAGGAAAACGCTCGCAGCCTTGTGTGGCGAAGGCCCGAGGCCGACCGCGATACGTTCTTTGCCGAATACGAGCGCAGGCTTCTGGCGGCCGCTGGACACGAGGTCTCCTTAGCGACGGCGGCCAGCATTTGGAAGCAGGTCAACGAGACACCGAAGGGGCTGTGGCTTTATGAAGACGCCCTACCCGCCATCCATGCGCTCAGGGACGCAGGGCTCACCACCGGCATCATCACCAACATGGACACAGACATTGGAGACACGCTGTACAGCCTTGGGATTAGGGAGCTGATTGACCTCTGGGTGACCAGCGGCGATGTCGGTTCAGGCAAACCCCACCGCCCAATATTTGACGCAGCGCTTGCCAAAGCAGAGGTCTCTGCCACAGAGGCGATGCACGTGGGCGACCACTATGAAGGCGACGTCCTAGGCGCCAGAGGTGCAGGACTACGCGCGTTGTTCCTCAGTAGAAACGCCGTTGATACAACCAATGACAATGCGACAATTTCAACGCTGTTGGAGATAATTCCTTACATACAGCGTAACGGATTGCTCCCAGGCTATTGACCTGCGGCATACTGATGATAAGCTTTGTGTCTGTGGGCATGCCTCAGCCCACCATGTGAGACTCTCCAAACAATATGTCATACCAGGTCTACTTCACCGACTTCACTGAAGAGAACAACTCGCTCATCATAGCTATCCTCCGGTTGAAGGAGGAGGCGGGCAAGTTGGAACCAGAAGAGATTGAGATGCTCACCAGCGTCCGCGGTAACTTGCCGCCAATGCCTGAGCCACAGCAACTTCGCAGGGCATCGGCCTGGGGACGTCGACGTCCCCATAGCGGATCCTCTGAACGCAACGGGCATTCAGAGCGCAACGGCGACTTTTAGACGGTTACTCGCACCATTCCGCTATACCTTAGACAGACCGTAGAGCCGTAGAGCATTGCCACGCAATATGTTCTGGCGCTCTTTTTCCGTGGCCTCCGCATAGTCAGCAGCCACCATTCTCTGTGAGTTGGGCCACGTTGATGCGTCGTGCGGGTAGTCAGATGACCACATCAGGTTGTCTATGCCAATAAGGTGCCGGTTGGCCATAGCAACGGGGTCATCAACATAGGTAACGTAGACCTGTCGCGCAAAGTATTCACTGGGCTTAAGACTGAGCTTGATTGGCGAGTCTCCCCTGACGGCCCGCGAGTCCATGGCGCCTAAAAGGAACGGCACCCAGCCCGCGTTGTTCTCAGCAGATATGAGCTTCAGCCGGGGAAAGCGCTCCAGCACGCCAAACATGGTCAGCGTGGCCAGGGAGCGCTCAATCTCATGGTGCCAAAGCACGCCAAACATGGGTGAGTTGCGGAGCGTGCGGCTCTCCTGGCTTCCTGTGATGGCATGAAGGCTGATGGGCATGTTCAAGTCCTGAGCCGCCGCCCAGAAGGGGTCAGTATCCTCCGTCTCAAATGAGTAGCCGTTGGGCGGCGTACACCAGACCATGGCCCCATTGAGGCCAAGTTTGGCGCACCGCTCCAACTCTTTAACCGCCAGCTTTGTGTCATACAGCGATATCAGGCCCAGGCCAACCAGCCGGTCCGGTGAGTGGCTGCAGAACTCGGCCAGCCAGTCGTTGTACACCGTCATGGTGGCCCGCTGCAGTTCCGGGTCCTCCAACCAAAAGAGCCGGAATCCCATGGTGGTGTAGAGCACCTCACCATCCACTCCGTCCACGTCCTGGTCCTTGAGCCGTTGGATGGGGTCCCAACCGCCTGAGCGGGCGTCTTCATAGTTCCCGCGCTCCGCGCGGAATTCCCTGCGGTCCTCATTCAGCGACGCCGCCGCCAGGGCCACGGAGACCCGAAAGGGGGGAACGCCCTCATAGATGAAAAAGTCCTGTTGCCGCCCGTTTTGCTCTCTGGTCTCCATGTGCGGTGCGCGGTCAAGGAACCGCTTGTCCATCCGCGTGGTCCAGAGGTCAGGAGGCTCTGTTACATGAGAGTCAGAGGAGAACAGTTTGTAATCAGCCATGGCTTCACCGTCCTTTGGAATCTTCTGCATATACCGTTGTCAGGAAGTGCCAGCGTACCCTACCGAGACGCTGCCACGCGGTCAACCAAAGGCTCATCGAGCCCAGAACCGCTCGGCCAAATCACCCTTTTAGGGGAGGCGGCCCGCGTGTAAATGGCTTACGATGTGCTCAGTGACAAAGGCTGGCAGAGCATTGCCGGGGGCCGATGGACATAAGGCGCAAATGGGGGGCAATCCAATGAAGACAACCATAGCCGCAGAACACATTGCATTTATACGAGACCTCATGGCCCTTACTGACGCCATAGTTGAACAGCACGGCCTGGACACCAAGGCGGCCGGGACAGCCGGAATGGCGGCCTTTCACCAACTGCAGACTATCAAGGAGTTGGACCCGGTAGCGGCGGACGCGTTGTACATGAAGTTCAAAGGCCGCATTGCGCCGGAGCCACAACTGGTCAGTTCCGTTGCCTGAGAGGTACGCAACACGTCAGCATGCTATGCGGTAGTCACGCTGTCTCCTCCACAGCCATGTCATAGTGCGCGGCGCAGTTGGCCACCACTGTCCCAACATCCTCTTCAAGCAGATACCCACCCGCCACAAGCCGCCGGGCCTCCGCTTGCGCCCGCTTCGCGTAATCCTCACGGTTGACGTATCGCTCTTCCAGAGCCGGTCTGGGGTCGTTTGTCCGCTCTCGTGCCGCTCGTGTGGCCGCTCGTGTGGCCGCAAAGGGCAGCGACGACCCTTGCATGGGGATGATCTGCTCCGGCGCGCCGCTGCCAGGGTGCCGTGGGTTCCAGCCCAGGTAAGTCGCGACAGGCACAGCCACGTCCGGCAGGCGGACGCCCGCTACTTCATTGCCGGCGCTGTCCACTGCGGACACGAAGGCTGGGTACGCTCTCCCCTCATGCACAGGGAGTCGTGGGATGCCCTTATCCGCCTCCGGCCCCATGTCCATCTCCCGCAACACCCACAAACGTTCAGGGTCTGGTCTGGAGAGGCCAGGGATAGCGCCAAGTCCCGCCAACAAATCGCTACGTGAGACCGCTGTACCGTTATCAAGACGCGGGTGCTTGCTGGGCGGCGGCTCAACTCCTTCACTCACCCATCTGTCTAAATTCACCAACGCCGCCCTGAGCAGTGGTCGGTAGTCGATAGTATTTGGCGGGTGCGCCCTCTCTGTCCCGTCTATAGCAGCGTCTCCGGGCTCAGGGAGCATACGTGCATCCGCATGCTGAGTGCCCACGAAAAGGTAGATGCGGCTTTCTGGCGCGGGGTCCAGGTCAGCCTTTCCATTCGGTGATATGTGCGTCAATGAGGCGTCTCCCCGCCAGTACTCA
>JAQBVZ010000008.1 GCA_027625205.1 Chloroflexota bacterium | reverse complement strand
CACTTGGGTACATTACCGGGCAGGTGCTGCATTTGGCCGCCATGAACAAGGCCGGCGTAACCCTGACAGCCCCGTTGGTAGGCGCAGCGCCATTGTTGGCCATGCTCATGGGCGTGACGCTAGGCGGTGAACGTCCCAACTTGCCGACAGTAGCGGGCGCGTTCGTGATTGTGGCGGGCGTGGTGATATTGCTTACTGACCGTGGGGGCCTTAAAGAATGAGCGCTTTGCGTCGTTGGTCTTCCAATCGCACGGCAATGGGCACCGTTGGCGTAGGCATCCTATTTGCATTTGGCGCGTCAGCCTCCTATGCCAGTGAAGGGTTCGTGGCTAGCCAGGTGATTCGCCACTATGCGCCGGGGCTGGTGCTGGCGGCCCACTCGTCCACCTTCGGGATGGGATACTTGCTTGCGCTGTGGGGCAGACAGTTCCGCCATCGTCAGCCCATCAACCGTGCGGGGCTGTTCTGGGTTGTGCTGACCGGCCTGGGGTTGGCGGCAGGCACCAGTTCCCTCTATTCTGCACTTGGTGAAGCGCCGTTGAGTGTTGTGGCCCCCATTGTCGGTGCAGTGCCCCTCGTGTCATACATCTTTGTATTGCTGCTGCTCCGGGGGCAAGAGCGCATCACTCCCCGCGTACTTTTGGGCGCAAGCCTGGTGGTGGCTGGAGTGATCATGATTAGCATTTACAACGCATAGTTGGTGTCTGCTCGTTGAAAGGAGCCTCCGTGGCGGTATCTCAAGAAACCTTGGACCAAATAGCCCTGAGCCGTGCTGAATATGACCTCATCTTGGAACTGCTGGACCGAGAGCCCACTGAGGTGGAGCTTGGCCTGTTTGGTGCGCTTTGGAGTGAACACTGCGGCTACAAGCATTCACGACCTTTGCTGAAAGGCTTCCCCACCACGGGTGAGGCCGTGCGCGTGGCGGCTGGTGAGGAGAACGCTGGCGTCGTAGAAATTGGAGACGGCCTGTCAGTGGTTTTTAAGGTGGAATCTCACAATCATCCCTCGGCCGTTGAGCCTTATCAGGGTGCGGCTACCGGCGTTGGCGGCATTGTCCGCGACATCTTAGCAATGGGGGCGCGACCCATCGCAATGTTGAACTCGCTCCGATTTGGGACGCTGGACGATCCGCGAAACCGGTTCCTCTTTGAGGGCGTGGTGGCGGGAATCTCCGGCTATGGCAACTGCATTGGCGTACCTGACGTTGGTGGTGAGATCGTCTTTGATGCAAGCTACACGGGCAATCCCTTGGTCAACGCCATGTGCGTGGGCCTGCTGCGGGAGGGTGAAATGATGACCGCAGCGGCAAGGATACCTGGCAACACGCTCATGCTCGTGGGCGCAACCACGGGCCGTGATGGCATCCACGGCGCGTCGGGACTCGCCTCCCGCACCTTTGAAGAGGAGCGGGAGATGCGGCCCACCGTTCAGGTGGGTGACCCCTTCATGGAAAAGGTGCTTATTGAGGCGTGTCTGGAAGCGGCGCGCAGCGGCCATCTGGAAGGGATGCAGGACCTGGGCGCGGCTGGCCTCACCAGTTCTGTCATGGAGTCAGTGGCCAAGGGAGGCATGGGCTTGGACATGGACGTGGCAAAGGTGCCCCGTCGTGAGACCGGCATGACTCCCTATGAAGTGATGTTGTCGGAATCCCAGGAGCGCATGTTGCTCATCGTCACACGCGGCCATGAGGACCAGATACGGCAGATGTTTGAGAAGTGGGACCTGCAAGCGGTGGACATTGGCACCGTTGTGGAGGGCGGCATTGCACGCGTCTATGATGGCGACACCCTGACGGCCCAAGCCTCAGTGGAAACGCTGACGGAGGCGCCTCAGTATCGACTCAACGGTGAGCGCCCCGCGTATCTGAACGGCCTGCACAACCAGCCTCTCCCATCGACGCCGCCTGTGGAGCAGGCGGGGGCCATTCTGTTACAAGTCCTTGCAGCCCCCAACATTGCCAGCAAGCGTTCGGTCTACCGGCAGTACGATCATGAAGTGCAGACCAACACCGTGGTGAAGCCCGGCCAGGCGGATGCCGCAGTAATGCGGCTGCGCGGCTCCAACAAGGGCATTGCGATGAGCCTGGACGGGGATGGTCGCAAGGCATATCTGGAGCCCTATATCGGTGGCGCACTGGCTGTGGCTGAGGCTTGCCGGAACGTCGCCTGTACTGGTGCGAAGCCTCTGGCCATCACGGACTGCCTGAACTTTGGCAACCCGGAGAAGCCGGATGTTTACTATCAGCTTGAGGAGTGCATCAAGGGCATGGCTGCCGCCTGCATCGCTCTGGGCGTGCCGGTCATTAGCGGTAACGTGAGCCTCTATAACGAGTCCCAGGGCCAGGCCATCTACCCCACGCCCGTGGTGGGCGCGCTGGGTGTCTTGGAGGATGTGCAGCGGTACGCGACTGCTGGCTTCCAGAATGAGGGCGACGTTGTCCTGCTGCTGGGCGCTGACGTACTGGACGCGTCCCCAGCGGCGCTCGCGGGCAGTGAATACCTGGGTTACGTGCATGGCGTCGTGGCGGGCCGACCTGACATCGACCTGCAGGCGGAGAGTCGGTTGCAAGAGGCGTTGGTTAGTCTCATAAGGCAAGGACTCTTGAACTCGGCCCATGATTGCTCAGGCGGCGGCCTGGGCGTGACAATCGCGGAGAGCTGCATCCTGGGCAACGTTGGGTTCCAGGGTGAAGCAGCGCTGTCCGCACGTTGGGACGCTGCGCTTTTTGGAGAGGACCCGTCGCGGGCCGTGGTTTCGTTGACCCCGGAGCGCGCTGCTGACGTGGAGCGTATCGCTGGAGAACTTGGCGTGCCATTTGTACGACTAGGCGCCGTGGGCGGCACTCGCTTCACGCTGCCTGGGCTGATTGACCTGCCGCTGGCGGACCTGGCTGATGCCCATGGCAACGGCTTGGAGCGGGCGGCAGGGGCTTAGAGAGAGCGGTAATGTCCAAAGTCTGGGTGCTGCAACACACGCCGCCAGAGACCCTTGGCACTATTCAAGACGCGCTGACGGCAGAGAGCGTCACGGCTGAGTACGTGCGCGCCTTTGAAGGCCAGCCTGTTCCCCAGCGCATGGGAGAGGCCACTGGGCTGGTGGTCATGGGCGGCCCCATGGGCGTCTATGAGCAGGCCCAATACCCATACTTGATTGATGAGATACATCTCATTGAGGACGCGCTGAGGGCAGATGTGCCTGTGATTGGCGTCTGCCTGGGGAGCCAGCTATTGGCTTCCGCCCTTGGCGCAGAGGTGGTCAGCAGCGGGCAGAAAGAGATTGGCTGGCACACCGTTACACTAGCTGACGCCGCATCAACCGACCCCCTGTTGGCTGTCGTCTCACCGTCCTTCACCGGCTTCCACTGGCACGGCGACATATTTGATTTGCCTCGCGACTCCGTCTCCCTTGCATCCTCAGGGATGACGGCCCACCAGGCGTTTCGTTATGGAGACAAGGCGTACGGGTTTCTCTTTCACATGGAGGTCACCGCTGAGGTCATTGGCGGTATGGTGGCGGCTTTTGCGGATGAAATGGCGGAGGCAGGAGTCACAGAGACGGAGGTCACCAGCGGCATAACGGAACGCCTTCCACGGCTCCACGAAGTTGGAAATACTGTCTTCAGCCGGTGGGCTGATCTCATTTCATCAACCCAGGATTGAGCTAAATCGCCAGAAAGCGTGGGTCGCCCCTCTTGAATTCCCGCAACGGGCCGCCCGTTATACTTGCTGGGCGGAGTCGTTCAATATTCAGCTTTGACTGACGATTTGAGATTGCGCTTCAGCCCTTCGTAGTCTAAGCTCAATAGCTACGTGCCACAAAAAAATCGTGGCCAACATAGATAAGTGAGGTCGATCTCAGATGAAGGTTATTTTCCTAGAGGATGTACCGGGCACCGCCGACGCTGGCGAGGTCAAGGACGTTAAGAATGGCTTTGCTCGTAACTACTTGCTGCCACGGCAGCTTGCGGCCCGGGCAACAATCAATGAGCTTCAACGGATGAACTCCATTCAGAAGACCGCTCAACAAAACCGGCTGAAGGTTACCCAGGACATGACCAAAGTGGCACAGGCCATGGAGGGCATGCAGGTAGCCATTGAGGCCAAGATTGGCCCCACGGGGCGTCTGTTTGGCTCAGTTACAAGCAGACACATTGCGGAGGCCATCAACCTGGAGACGGGCAGAGACTTGAACCACCGCAACGTCCTGATTGGGGACTCGCTCCATGAGCTTGGGGACTACCCCGTCAGCATTCGCTTGTACCGGGATGTAGTTGCCCACGTAAACGTCTCCGTCATCCCTGAGGGTGGAGCTGAGGCCGTTATTGATGAAGGGGCGACAGAGGCTTCCGTAGAGGAAGATGCGGCGCCTGAAACTCCAGAGGAGGCTCCGGAGGAAGAAGTGGCGTCTGAGCTTGAGCCATCTGACGAGGAATCAAAAGAAGAGTAGGTCTTTCACGGGCGCCTATCCAATGTCGCGCTTCAGGGAGCGTACCTCTCCCATCATGGTTGGCTAACCACTGCTACGTAGGATGAATAGGCGGCATGTACGCTGAGAAGCTCCCACCTCATGACGTAGAGGCAGAAGAGTCGGTTATTGGCTCGCTGTTAATTGACGGCGAGGCCATCAACCGCGTTGCCGCCATCGTCAAGCCAGATGATTTCTACCGCGAACGCAACCGCTGGTGTTATGAGTCATGCCTGGCCCTCTATCAGCGCAATGAGGCCATCAACCAGGTGACCCTCAGCCATGAGCTTGGCCGACGTGAGCGTCTTGAAGAGTTGGGCGGCCCCGCCTATCTCAGCCACCTTGTCACCACAGTTCCCACGTCCATTCACATTGAACACTACGCTCGCATCGTGAGCCGCACCGCCACCATGCGGCGGCTCATCCAGACTGCGGGTGAGATTGCCACTATTGGCTACGACAACTCAGCGGACGTGGACTCCGCCATGGCCCAGGCGGAAGACCTGCTCTTCCGTATTCGCACCGGCCAGGGCGTCCGGGACTTCGCGTCCCTTCGGGAAATTCTGGACAAGTACCTAGAGGACTCCGCCTCCATCATTGGAGGCATGGATACCGGCATGGCGCCAATCCATACGGACTTTCCGGCAATGGATGAATTGCTTATGGGCGGGCTACAGCGCTCAGACCTGATTATCCTGGCGGCCAGGCCGTCCATTGGCAAGTCGACTCTTGCCATGAACATCGCTCGCAACGCTGCCGGCCAGGGGGCGGTGGTCGGTGTGTTCAGCCTGGAGATGAGCCGTGAGCAACTTGCGTTGCGGCTCCTTTCGGCAGAGGCGGAAGTGGAGAACCACCGGCTGCGGGTTGGTCTGGTCAGTGACGCAGAAGCCAGCCGTGTCGGAGCCTCAGTCGGCGCGCTGTCTGACCTGTCCATCTACATTGATGACACCCCGCTCCAGACGGTCCTGGAGATACGCAGCAAGTCTCGCAGGCTTCACATGGAGCGCGGTTTAGACTTGGTCGTCGTCGACTATCTGCAGCTCATTCGTGGAGCCAGTGACCGGATGGAGAACCGCGTGTTGGAATTGGGTGAAATCACCCGTCAACTCAAGGGGATGGCCAGAGACTTGAATATACCGGTGCTCACCGTGTCGCAGCTCAGCCGTGCGCCGGAGCAGCGCCCTGACCACCGTCCTCAACTTTCAGACCTACGTGAGTCAGGCAGCATTGAGCAGGACGCAGACGTGGTCTCCTTCATCTACCGTGAGGACCGCTACCGCACTGAGGAAGACTGGGAACAGCGGTACCCCACTGAGCCGTACCCTCGCAACATCGTTGAATTCATCGTGGCCAAGCACCGTCACGGGCCGGTGGACACCATCAACCTCTACTTCCGTGGCAACCTCTCCAGGTTTGAGAGCCTGGCTGCGCAGCAATGGGATTAGCATGGCGGCCTTTCCTGGCTTTCCCTCCGGCACGCGGGACCTCCCCGTGCCCAGCCCACTTCTCGGGCCGCTCCTGGAAGAGATCACGGAGATGGCTGAGCTCAAGTGCACGCTGCGATTCTTCTGGATGGTCGCGCAACAGAAAGGCCAGCCCCGTATGGTGGGGGCCTCAGCGCTGACGGAAGACCCCGTGCTGCTGGCGGCCCTTGGCTCTGTGGAAGAGGTACGCCGGGGGTTGGAGCTTGCGGTGAAGCGAGGCACTCTGCTGGCAACCGTAGGCCCCGGCGGAGAGACGACTTACCTGTCGCATACGCCTGCCAATGAGCGTGTGGCTGAGGCAAGAGGTAGCGCGACTGAAGACGCGACTGAAGATAGGGGAACGCAGCAGGCTGTTGTACCGCCGGCGGAGCGCCCTAACATCTTCAAGCTGTATGAACAGAACATTGGCATGCTTACACCTCTGTTGGCTGATGAACTCAAGGACGCGGAGGGGGTGTATCCTGAATCATGGATAGAAGATGCCTTCAAGGAGGCGGTGGAACGCAACCGACGCAGTTGGAAGTACGTGGCCCGCATACTAGAACGTTGGGCCGCAGAGGGCCGGAGTGACCATGGAGAGCCTGGGAGCGATTCTCAAACGATTACAGCAGCTGAGTACGTTAAACGGTACGGACTCCGCCGCTGAGGCGTTGGCCGCCGAACCGGAGTCAGCTGAGCCCCTATGCCCGCTGTGCGGCGGCCTTGGTTGGGTGCGGCGGGAAGTACCCATTGGCGACCCTCACTTTGGCAAAGCGGTCCAGTGCTTTTGCCAACAGCAGGTGAGCAGCGACGGACGCCTGACCCGGCTTCAGCGCTTCAGCAACATGGGGAGACTCGCTGAAGTGTCCTTTGAGAAAACCGACGCTGATGGCCGCAGCGGCAACACGGATGGTCGCACCCGGTTCAAGATGTCCATGCAGGCCGCTCAGGCCTACGCTGAGGACCCTCAGGGCTGGCTGGTGTTGGAGGGGGGCAGCGGCACGGGAAAGACGCACCTAGCGGCTGCAATCGCCAACCGCTGCATGGAGCGGGAGATTCCTGTGCTCTTCGTGGTGGCGCCGGACCTGCTTGACCACCTGCGCGCCTCTTTTGGCCCGCAGAACGAGATGCCGTATGACGAACTCTTTGAACAGATAAAGAGCATTCCCATGCTGGTGTTGGATGACCTTGGTGTGCAGAGCAGCACCCCCTGGGCTGAGGAGAAGCTCTTCCAACTGCTGAACCACCGCTACGTGACCCAATTATCCACCGTCATTACCACCAACGTCGCAGTGGAGCAAACAGAGGCTCGCCTCCAGAGCAGACTCAGTGACCCACGGCTGTCTCAGTTGCTGGACCTGGGGGACGTAACGAGGGGTAGGGCGCCTGCCATTGGCGGTATTGAGCCTGAATTGTTGACTCGCATGACCTTCGCTACTTTCGAGCCCCTCGGCAAAGCCAAGGACCGGGAGGGCCAGGAGACCCTGGCGGCCGCATTGCAGTCAGCGCGGTCCTTTGCGCAGGAACCAGACGGCTGGCTGGTCCTTATGGGTGACACCGGTTGCGGCAAGACCCATCTGGCTGTGGCGGTAGCTGAACAGAGGATCAAGGCGGGCCAACCGGTGTTCTTTGCCCTGGTTCCTGACCTGCTGGACTACCTCCGCTATACCTTCAGCCCTGACAGCCGTGTGACCTATGACGAACGGTTTGAGGAGGTCAAGCAGACCCCTCTTCTTATCCTGGATGATTTGGGTGCGGAGAGCACTACGCAGTGGGCCAATGAGAAGCTTTACCAGATAATTGTGCACCGCCACAACGCTCGACTTCCCACCATTATCACCACCAGGAAGCTCCCCAACAGCTCACGGGACCCTATTGCCTCTCGCATTAATGACCCTCGCCTGGTGACCGTGGTGCCCATCACTGCACCGGACTTCCGCCAGCATGCCAAGGCTGTTCCGCAGGGGCGTGATCGTGGTCAAGACGCCGGAGCACGGGACAGGTAGTATGGCTTCAGAGACCCCCTTTCAACCGGTGTTGCAACCGGCGCCGGGTGAGCCCTGCGTCTTCTGTGAGGTCATCGCGGGGCGTAGCCCTAGGCGCATCCGCCATGAAGACGACGACCTCTTGGTGATACAGAATGCCCTTCGCTGGGTGCCCGTGATGTTACTGGTCCTTCCCAAAGTCCACATGGGCCAGGAGGAATTCTGGCAGTCACCGCTTTTTGCCAGGGCCAGCAGTCTGGCAGTGGACATTGCAAAAGAGGACAGCCCCAACGGGTATAGGCTGCTGTCCAACGTTGGGCCTGACGGTATGCAGTCTCAGGCGCATGGACACCTGCACATCCTTGGCGGACAGGACCTGGGCCTCTATCTCTGGGGACAGTGGCCGGGAAGTGTGATTCCCTCTACCTACGGCGGTCCTGAGCAGAAGTAGCCAACGCCCCAATATTCTGGCCTTGGAGGCCCACCGCATATGCCCATCACCCTCATAAACGTGCTGCTTGTGGGCGCTGGCGGCTTTATCGGTTCCGCTCTACGGTTCATTGTGGGTACGTGGGTCATGCGGACGGCGGGGACGCCCGTATTCCCTTACGGTACGTTGACGGTGAACATCCTGGGGTGCCTGGTCATTGGCCTGCTTGCAGGGTTGACCGAGGGCCGTCAGCTATTCAGTAATGAGGTCCGCTTGCTGGTGTTTTTTGGCGTGCTGGGGGGCTTCACCACCTTCTCAGCCTTTGGGCTCGAGACCGTGGTGCTCCTGCAGGACGGCCGTGTATTCATGGGCCTGGCCAATGCCGGAGTGCAGGTCATTGTGTGCTTGACGATGGTATGGATAGGGCTGGCTCTGGGCCGAGCATTACCGAGCACCTTTTCCTAATTATGGAGTACAGAGGGGCAAAGCCCCTTTGTCGGGAGTCTGAGGGTGTCCCTCAGATGAAAAACTTACCCCATTCCTGGCCAGGAAGGGGGTAGGGGGATGGTTGAAAGAGTTGTTGCCGCACTGCCTTACGCCTTGGCGACGACGCTGCACTTGGACGAATTGAAGATGTAGGTCTCACTGTAGTCTAGCACCTGAGGCTTGAGCCCTAGCTCAGTCATGGCCCCAGCCAAACACACCCAGTTCAACAGCTCCTGTTGCCCCGCGCCCTCAATCTGCGCCAGGTCCAAGTCCTTCCAGGTCGGGAACCTGCCGTCTCGCAGGTCCTCAAACCGCGCCCGGTCAGCCTCCACGTCTGGATAGAGGTAGTGATGCTTAGGGGTCAGGAAGGCGTGAGACCAGCTTGAGGAGCCAATGAGGGCTACCCGCCACGGGCTCTCCTTCAGGATACGTGCAACCGCAGCGCCAACCTCAAAACAGAGCTTGGGTGAGGGAGCGGGTGGGTCAGGCTCTGCGTCCGCTTTGTCCAAGTTGTCACCGCCGCGGTTGCGGATGACGCTGCTGCCATAGCAGTTCACGTGGAAATGAACCACCGGAATGTCGAACCCCTCACGGTCGTAGTCCAGGTACAGCATCGTGTTCATGTGTGCATGGGCCATGCCCTGGTGATGGAGGCTAGTGTAGGAGTAGGGGATCGCGTAGCCCTCCTCCAGTAGCTTGCGGGTCAGGTACTTGGCCGCCGCTGCGTGGCCTTTGGTCTTAAACGTCTTGTCCCGTGGCTCACCCCACACGTTCTGCGGGTCGCCTATAGCCCAGCCTGCGGGCTTCACAAAGGGCTGGGTGTCAAATTGGTCACGGATGTAGATACAGAAGGGAGGCACTATGTCCTCGTGAAAATTCTCGTACTGGTCGTCTCCCCAGATGAGGATGAAATCAGGCTTGAACTCGGCAATCTCGTCCCGCACCTTGCGGTACGCGCCTATCACCTTCTCGCGATGGATGGCCGCGTTCGCAGTCGCCTTCTCGCCTTCCGGGCCGAACTCCTCAAGCATTTGCGGAGGCCAGTTCTCGGGGTTTTTCCAATCAGCAGGGACTCGTGGACTCTGCAGCGCTCGTCGCAGAATGTCTGCCATCGCCTCGTCTTTATAGCCGAAACCGGGGTGATGACTCACGCCCGCGCACATAATCTCGCCCATGTCTCACCTTCTAGTACCGGGATACGGGCATATTATGCCTAGCAGTGTTGAAGGGCAAGATTTTGGAAACCACAGCCCTCATCGGCTACACTATTGGCGATGCTAATACTGGCCCTCTCCCATGACAAGGGCCGCCGGAGATGACGAATGGCGACTGGCAAGGTAACGCCGCTGCGTTACGACCCTGTGGAGATAGACACCAAGTGGCAGCAGCGGTGGGAGGCTGAAGCTCAGCACCACGTGGCTGATGACGACCCACGTCCAAAGTGGTACGCGCTCACCATGTTCCCGTACCCGTCTGGTGACCTACACATAGGCCACTGGTACGCCATGTCGCCGTCTGACGCCCACGCCCGCTTCATGCGGATGCGCGGCTACAACGTGCTGCACCCCATGGGGTTTGACGCCTTTGGTCTGCCTGCGGAGAACGCCGCCATTCAGCGCGGCATCCACCCTGCTCAGTGGACCATGAGCAACATTGAGCGTATGCGGGGCCAGCTCCGATCCATGGGCGCGATATATGACTGGGACCGTGAAGTCATCACCTGCATGCCTGAGTACTACAAGTGGAACCAGATATTCTTCCTCCGCATGTATGAGAAGGGTCTGGCCTATCGTGCAAAGGCGCCGGTGAACTGGTGCCCGTCTTGCGCAACGGTCCTCGCTAACGAGCAGGTGGTGGACGGCAAGTGCGAACGCTCAGGTGACCTCGTGGAGCGTCGTGAGATGGAGCAGTGGTTCTTCCGCATTACCGCGTATGCTGATGAGCTTCTGGACTTTTCCAAAGTGGTGGAATGGCCGGAGCGCATCAAGACCATGCAGAACAATTGGATAGGCCGCAGCGGCGGCGTGGATATCTCTTTTGATATCTCTGAATACGGCCAAGAGCAGAAGGAGATACGCGCCTTCACCACGCGCATAGACACCATCTTTGGCGTCACGTTCATTGTGCTTGCGCCGGAGCACCCGCTGGTGCAACAGATCACGACTCCAGAACAGCACGACGCTGTCGATGCCTATGTGGAGCAAGCGCGTAGAGCGTCTGAGATTGACCGGCTCTCCACGGAGCGGGAGAAGACGGGCGTTTTCACCGGCGCATACGCCCTCAACCGGCTCAATGGTGAGCGCATACCCATCCTTGTCGCTGATTACGTGCTGCTGACTTACGGCACGGGTGCAGTCATGGGCGTGCCCGCGCATGACCAGCGGGACTTTGAATTTGCCACCAAGTTTGACCTGGAGATACGCACCGTCGTCGCGGCCTCTGACTGGCAGG
>JAQBVZ010000007.1 GCA_027625205.1 Chloroflexota bacterium | reverse complement strand
GGAACATCTCTTCCAGTGACCACCATGAGCGCCTTCAAACGATCCGGCGCCTTGCTGCAAAAGTCCTCAAAATAGCGGTTGTATGCGCGGATGAACCCCATCTCCAACGCAGGGTCGTCCAGTATCTGTAGGCCCATGGGGACGTTCGGCACCATGAGACAGACATCCACGCCCTCCTCATCCATGTCACGCAGGCGCGCTTCGATGTCGTAGTCGGCGGTGCCGCGAGATGGGTGACGTGTGCCCTGGAACTTGCCGTAATTGGACACGGGCTTCTCCGGCGGGCCGGCATCACCCAATACACGTCGGTAGCGTATGACTCCCGGCCTGACGACGTGCCGTGTGGGGTTTTCAATAGCCAGGCCGCTGGACTCATAGGTGACAGGGACCAGGTACTGTTCAAGCTCCGGCAAGCGGGCGCGGATGTCTGGGTCAAGGTAGGGCTCTATGGTCTCCAACGACGGCTGAATGTGAGTGTCGGAGTCGTAGACCTTGTATCCGTTTCGCATGGTGCGTCTCCTGCGCCGGATGGGATGTCAGCGTACCGGCGGGCAATGGGGGAAAGGTATGCACATACGGGGTTCGTGCCAACATGGAGGGGCGTTGTCACGCAGCCAAAAAAGAAACACCCGCCATGAGGCGGGTGTTTCTGTGTACGTTCGTTGTTTTGCGATACGCTGACCAGCAGGCTAGCTCTTTTTGGCTGCCTTTGCCGCCTTGGCCTTGGGCTTGGCAGGCTCTTCCGCTAGCTCTCCATCACCTGTAGTGGCCTTGCGGAACTCCTTGATGCCCTTGCCCAACGCGCCGCCAATTTCACCAATCCGGCTTGCTCCAAATAGGAGCAGGACAATGCCAAAGATGAGCAACAGTTCCGGTATGTGGATTCCTGATGTAAACATGGCACGCACCACCCAAAAGAATGAATCAGTGAACTAAGAATACCACTCACGGCTAGGGGCAACAACTGTTTACGTTGAATATGGCGCTCTATATGCACTACGTCCATCGCCAGACGCCTCAGGGTTACCGTCTGGTTGGAGTGCCCAGGGTGCCGGCCTGGGCAAGAAACTCCACCATCGCCACATCGTCAGTGGTCTCACCGCGTTTCATGGAAAGGTCCGTCTCCAGCAGCAGACGGTAGAGCCGCCGGAGCTGGTCTGGCGAGTATTGCCGCGCTTGCTGGGTGGTCTTACGCAGGACAAACTCCTGCTGTATGCCCAGGCGTTCTCCCCACTCGTTGGGAGGCACACGCTGGCTGCCAAGCTCCTGGGCCAAAACCAGGAACCGGGTCTGTCGCGCCACCATGGAGAGGACATACGTGGCGGTAGCGCCGTTTTGCAGAAGGTTGCCCATCATACCCATGGCAGCGTCTGGCCGATGCTCCAGGATGGCGTCCACCAGCGCGAACACGTTGGCTTCCCGCGCCGCTGACACCAGCGTCCGGACGTCGTCAGCCTCCACGCGCGCACCTATGCGGTAGGTGGCCAGCTTCTCAAGCTCTGAGTCCATGGACCACAGGTTGCTGCCCACCATCTCCACCATGAGAGAGATGGCCTCACCCGTGATGGCTCCGCCCTTCTGCTCCATGCGTTCCCGTACCCAGCGTGACAAGCGGTCACCGCGTAGCACGGGAAAATCGCGTACGTTGGCCAGCGGCTTCAGGGCTGCCAGGATGGAGTTCCCTGGGGCAACGCGACCTTCCAGGAACACCACGTCGGTCGTGGGCGGGAGTCCCTGCAAGCTTGCGATGATTGCGTCACTGTGGTTGGCCTGCTGTTGGCGAGCGGGCTGCCTGCCACGACGACGACCCTGCGCCTGGCTCTCAGCGGTGGCCAGCAGGCCGCGTACCACCACCAAGCGTCGTTCAGCCAGAAAGGGTATGACCTGGGCGGCAGCCGCAAACTGAGCGGCGTTCAGCCCTGCGCCCTCAAACTCCGTGAGGTTGGACTCTCTGAGCTCTGGAGAACCCATGGCGTCCACCAGCTCCTGGAAAGCCTGCCGGCTGGAGAATGTATCGTCGCCGTAAAAAACGTAGACCGCCACAGGGTGCCGCCTCTCATCATCGTTCCAGGGGTGGGATATGCGTTTGTCCCGCCCACCAAAGCTGATTCGCTACTATAATGGTGTCATGCGGTTCATCAGCATCATCATTCAGCAGCTTGGAACGGTAGTGTACCTCATGTTCCACCGGGCGGTGCCGTTGCGCCTCAAGGCGCTGCCGGTATTGGCTCTGGCCTATGTCCTGATGCCCCGTGACCTGGTGCCGGACTACTTCTCTATCGCTGGCTTTGTGGATGACGCACTGGTGGTCTACTTGCTGCTGGCGCTGTTCATCTCCCGCGGCAAGCGGCACCTGCTGTTGGCAGGGGAACGCTACGAGCCCAAGGGCAAGACCATTACCACGAGTTACCGGATTGAGGACGACAAAGACAAAGACAAAGACGACAAGGAAGACGCAGCATGATCAAAAGAGCACTCCCCATTCTAATCGCGGCGCTTCTTCTAGCCGTCACGCCTCTTGCAGCCTTCGCACAGGAGACCACCGGTGAGGTCGTTGGCCCCTACATCATTGAAATTGATATCAGCCCAGACCCTCCCACGGCTCGTGGCGTGCTGGTGACTGTGACGGTCGCTGACGCGGCCACGGGTGAGTCTATCAACGACGCAGATGTGCGCGTCCTCACGGTGAACCAGGAAGACGGGACCTTGGGAGACACACCTGCCAGGACCACGTCTGCTTTCCCTGGTTACTACCGGACACCCATCACCCCTGAGCCTGGGACGTGGAGCTTGCAGATATTGATCGCCAGCGGCTTGGGTGAGGTGGTGATAGACCAACCGCCATTGGTGATACCGGCGCTCAACCCGCCCATCGCTGGCACCTTGACGTTTGTAGTGGTCATGATGGCCATTGTAGGTGTGACGTCATACCTCTGGTGGAGCAGTCGAAAGGCGCGGCGACGGCGCGCTGCTGCTGCTGCTGCAACCCAGTAATCCAACGGCATACTGTCCTTGCCGTCCCTCTCGTATGGCCGAAGGCGGCAGCCTGTGGCTATAATGCCACCCATACCTGAACCCCGTCACGGAGCATACACATGACCACCAACCCCTTGAAACGACACAGCGCGGAGATGACCGACGGCCCGTCACGGGCGCCAGCGCGGGCCATGTTGAAGGCAATCGGTTTCACAGATGAGGACCTGGCCAAGCCCATTATTGGCGTGGCCACCACCTGGATTGAGACCATGCCCTGTAATTACAACCAGCGCGTGCTGGCCCAGTTCGTCAAGGAGGGCATACGCGCGGCGGGCGGCACGCCCATGGAATTCAACACCATCTCGGTGTCAGACGGCGTGACCATGGGCACGGAGGGCATGAAAGCCTCTCTGGTTAGCCGTGAGGTCATCACCGACTCAATCGAATTGGTAACACGAGGCCATTCTTTTGACGGCCTGGTGGTCATTGTGGGGTGTGACAAGACCGTCCCTGCTGGCGCAATGGCACTGGCCCGTCTGAACATCCCCGGCCTGGCGCTCTACAACGGCGCGATAGCCCCCGGCAAGTACCAGGGCAAGGACATCACCATCCAAGAGGTGTTTGAGGCTGTTGGCGCCCACGGCGCAGGCAAGATAGACGATGCCGCGCTGAAGGCGATTGAGGACGCTGCCTGCCCCGGCGCGGGCGCATGTGGCGGACAGTTCACGGCCAACACCATGGCCATGGCGCTGGAATTCCTGGGCATCAGCCCGGCAGGGGCAAACGCTGTCCCGGCAATAGGCAAGCATAAGGAGGCAGAGGCGCGCAAGGCTGGCGAGTTGGTAATGCAACTGCTCAAGAACGACACAAAGCCCCGGGACATCATGACGCGCGCGGCCTTTGAGAACGCGATTGCGGGCGTGGCTGCCACCGGCGGCTCCACCAACGCTGTCCTGCACCTGCTGGCAATCGCCAGAGAGGCTGGCGTTCCTTTGGAAATAAACGACTTTGATGATATTGCGGAGCGTACTCCCACGGTGGCCAGCCTGAAGCCCGGCGGTGACTACGTTGCAGAGGACCTCTACAACGCGGGAGGCTACGGCCTGGTCTCCAAGGAGCTGGTCTCTGCGGGGATGGCTCACGTGAGCGAAGCCAACGTGAGCGGCCAGAACTTTGGACAGATAGCTGCGGCTGCGGTAGCGACCCCCGGCCAGCAGGTGGTGGCCCCGGCGGACAAGCCTTTCAAGCCCAACGGCGGCCTCGCCATCCTGCGGGGCAACCTTGCGGAGGACGGCTGCGTGGTGAAGCTGGCGGGGCATGAGCGTACACAGCACCGTGGCCCCGCCCGTGTGTTCGACCGCGAAGAGGATGCGTTTGTCGCTGTGCAGGCGGGCAAAATCAACCCCGGTGACATTGTGGTCATCCGTTACGAAGGCCCGTCAGGCGGCCCTGGCATGCGTGAAATGCTTGGCGTGACCGCTGCAATCGTAGGCGCTGGCATGGGTGACAGCGTGGCCACTCGTGGCCTGATGGTGGGCCACATTGCCCCTGAAGCCTTCCACGGCGGCAACATCGGCCTTGTGAAAGAGGGTGACACCATCGTGCTGGACATAGACAACCGCAGGCTGGACGTGGACATCTCTGAAGAGGAGCTTACGGACCGCAGGGCGGCGTGGAAGCAGCCAGCGCCCCGGTACGCCAGCGGCGTCTTTGCCAAGTACGCCAGGGACGTGGCCTCGGCCAATCAGGGCGCAGTCACCAATCCAGGAATATTTAGGGGTTAGGCAGACCATGAACCGGAGGCGACTTCTCCGTAGGTTGGCCCAAGGTGCATTAAATAATGTCGCTTTTGAGGATATGTCAGACTTGGTTGTAGGGTTTGGATTTGATCTGGTACGGGTAAATGGGAGCCACCATATTTTCATTCGAACGGGGATTCCGGTAGTGGTCGATCTGCAAGACGTGAAGGGTGAAGCGAAGCCGTACCAGATTAGGCAGTTCCTCAAACTGATTGAGCAGCATGATCTGCGGTTTGAGGAGAGGGCATGAGCGACTATCACATCAACATTTTCTACAGCGACGGGGATGGCGGCTACATCGCCGACATCCCCGACCTAGAGGCGTGCTCTGCATTTGGCGCGACGCCTGAAGAGGCACTGCGAGAGGTTGAGCTAGCCAAGGAAGCTTGGTTGGCGGCGGCACGAGAGAAGGGCCTGCCCATTCCGCCTCCACGCTACCGTCCCGTGATATATCAGACGGGTGGTTAGACCACAAGGAGCAACGCGATGGCTGACCGCGTTTCCATAGATGTTATAGACCGCATACGCCCCACGGTGGCGCAGGTGGCCCAGGGCTACGCCAAGCGACTGGCTGGCATGCAGCATTGCGACATCCGCGTCGAGGCTAGTGAGGGTGTGGGCGCCTACGCTGAGAACGGCACACCCAAGGGTAGCGGCGAGGAACGCGGCTTCTCCTTTGGCGTGCGTGTGCTGGCGGAGCAGGGCGGCGCTGTCGCTCCCGGCTACTACGGCAAGAGTCTTGGCGCTGCGGACGTGGACAACATTGGCAAGACGCTGCGTGAGGGCGTGCGCCACGCCTACGACCGTGCCAGGGCCAGCGCGGCGCACAAGGCGACCTCTCGTGGACGCTTTGGCAGGCTGGGGGAGTCGCTCTACGACTCTGCGCTGGCCTCTGTGGACGTCCACGTCGACACCATCAACGCCGTTTACGAGCAGGACCCGCGACAACTCTCCTTAGAAAAAATCATGGGCCAGCTTATAGACGTTTCCAAGGCGGTTGGAGGGACCAGCTCCAAGGTGCGCTACAACGGCACCGGGGCCACGTCCCTTCTCATCCGTGACCTCTTCTGCAGTTCCAACGGTTCCAACATAGACCACACCTATGCCCAGACGGAGGCCATCGTCTTCGTGATGGTCAATGGTGACACCGGCCCTCTGGAGTTGTACGACTTCAACGGCCACCACCGCGGCTGGGAGATTATGGAACGCGGCTACGACCACCAGTACGTCGTTGCGCCAGACCTCATGAGCTTCGCGACTGATCTTGCGCAGCAGGCGGTCGCCACCGCCAACGCACCCCCGCTCCCCACGAGCGACGGCGATGTGACGGTGGTGACGGACCCCCATTACAACACGCTGCTGGTGCATGAAATTGTCGGCCACCCGTCGGAGCTGGACCGCGCCATGAAGATGGAGGCGGGCTACGCGGGACGTAGCTGGCTCCTCAACAGCATTAACGACACGCAGATAGGCAAGCAAATCGCGTCGCCACTGGTCAACGCGGTCTCTGACGCGACTATTGAGGGCTATGGCAACTTCCCCTACGACCACGAAGGCACACCCGCGCGTCGTGTCTGGCACATACGGGGCGGCATTTTTGAGGAGTTCCTGAACAGCAGGCAGACCGCTGAGATACTGGGCGTTGCGCCCAACGGGGGCTACCGCGCCAATGACGCTGCCATGGTGCCGCTAGTCCGCATGACCAACACCTTCTTCCTCCCTGGTGAGTCGGCTCCGGAGGACTTGGTGAAGGACGTGGAACACGGATACTACGTGAAGGGGCACCGCATACCCTCCATCGCTGAGTCGCGAGAGAACTTCCGCATCTCCGCCAACCAGGTCTACGAGATCAACCACGGTGAACTCGGTCAGCTTTACCGTGACGGTGCCATCCAGGCAGATTCCAAGGACTATTTCACGCACGTGGACGGAGTGGGTACAGACTTCAAGATGTACCCCATTCCCAACTGCGGCAAGGGCCAACCCATGCAAGCCAAGCGCATGGGCAACGGCGGGCCCACTATGCGGAGCATGGCCAAAGTGGTGGGTCCGTAACATGCTCCCACTAGCCAAACTCAAACGTGCCGTGCAAGAGGCGGTAGCTTACCTGCGCACTGTGCCTGACGTGATTGAGGCTGAAGTCTTTGTCTCAAGCAACGCCAACCTCCTCACGCGCCTAAGCTATACCTCCAACATCCCCTCCAACGGGGTGGAGGAACCCAAGTCCCTGGAATCGGACGGAATTGGTCTGCGTGTGGTCTTCAAGGGCGGCTCCCCACTGTTAGTAGGCTTCGGCAGCGAATCTGGCGACGTGTCGCTGACGGCGGTGCGCGAGGCCTTGGACAAGGCACGTAAAGGCGCGGTCCGTGACCCTGAGTTCGTATCGCTGCCTCGGCTTGGCGACAGGCCGCGCAAGTCCATCAGCAACTACCATGACCGCAAGCTCATGCACCTCACAGATAGGCAGTTGGTGGAGCTTGGCTGGGCCGTTGTGGATGGAACGCTGGACGCCTTCCAATCGTCGGAAGAGTTGCTGGAGTGGGCCAAATCACCGGACGCCATACCTGACCTGGGGCTTATCCTCACGGGTGACGTGATTGTGCTTCAGGAGCGCATAGCCCTGGGTGGCACGCATCACGACCATGTGCTTACAGACGAGTCGGCGCTTATCACGTCGATGTCCACGAGCATGGTGGAGCAGCAGTTCACGAAGGGCACCGGTTGGCAGGTGGGCGCACGCCTTGACGAGTTCCAGGGCACTTCAGGCGCTGAGGCTGCCCGCAATGCGATACGTGCAGCGGGTGGTAGCCGCGTCCCTGACGGTGAGTATCGCGTTGTGTTAGGCCCGCAACCCGTCACTGACCTGATCAACAACCTGCTGCTGCCCAGCGTGCAGCTTGGGACATTCCAAGCGTGGGCGTCGCCTTTCGAAGGCAAGCTGGGGAAGCGTATCGCGTCGCCGTTGCTGTCGGTGTACGACCACGGAGCGCTGCGTGGGCATGCTGCCAGCAAAGGCATCACGGATGAAGGCTTGCCCACGGGACGCACAGACCTTATACGCAACGGGCGGCTGGTGGGGCTGCTCTCCAACTGGTATGAGACGCAACGCATCCTGAAAGACCCGGACGCCAAAGAGAAGCTGGGTGTGGACCCGGCGAAACGGCGTAAGGCAATTGCGCCCCAGAACGGCTTCCGCACGGGCCTTGGCGGCGGACGTCACTTTGACCGAGACCCCGGCGTCACGCCCACCAACGTCATCATTGACGGTTCGGAGACCGTGCCATCGGAGGAACTGTTGCGGCGTGTGGGCAACGGCCTCTACATAGGTCGTATCTGGTACACGTATCCCATCAACGGCATCACGCAGGCGGACTTCACGTGCACTGTGATTGGCGACTCCTACATCATCCGCGACGGTCGCATTGCTGAGCCGTTGCGGCCCAACACCGTACGTATCAACGACAACTTGCGTCGCGTGCTGAACGGCATCTTGGGCATTGGCGATACCCGCAAGCCAACCATCGTCTGGAGCGCTGACGAGATGGTGCACGCGCCGGAGATAGCTGTGGAGGCGCTCCATATCAATGAGATAGGCGAATTCCTGGAGACGGGAAGCTAGGGCTGAGGAGGGCGAGGCTCCCTACAGATTCCGCTCACCCAGGCCAATGTTGCCGTAGATTTCATTAATCTGTGCTTTCACGTCGTCCGGGGTGTCGTCGTCCTTGGGGACGATGGCCCAACCAACCTTCTGTCGTGCGTAGTCCGCCATAATCTGGTCCTGGCCTGACGTGCCGCCGCTGACGCCAAATGCGCCCACCAATTCATTCTCCACGAACACTGGCATGCAGCCGCCGGAGGCCACAATCTTGCCATTCGTGAAAACAGACGCGTTCATCATCATCTGCGGGTTGCGCTCCTTGAACCACTGCTGGATGACCAGCCCGTCTGGAAAGCGAGGGCTCATGGACCGGAACGCTGCCACGGTGTACGCCTTGGCATAGGCTATTTCCGCCGTGATGAAGCCGGCGTCGTCCATGCGCTCAAGGCAGATGAGGCTGCCTTCAGCGGTGACGACAGCTATCGAGACTGGCACGCGCATCTCCGTGGCCTTCTCCTCGACTGCCTTGATGAACTCCTTGCACTCCGCCACTTTCAGCTTTCCCATGTTGATAGCTCCTGAGGTGTGATTGCGCCGTATGGCGAGGCCCCGTATGCGACTGTGTTATCTGACGAGGCATTCTACCGGAACGGCGGGCGTAAGGGTGTGCGAGTGTCTACGCTAAACCCTATTGCTATGCTAGGCTTGCTCCGCCAAATGCCACACGAGAAGGTCCATGGCTGAGACACACATCCCCACGCAAGAAAACGCTGCGCCACGACTGGGTATGCCCGCGTTGTTTGGGCGACTTGAACGGTTGCTCTGGAACGTGGCGGCGGAGCCTGGCGACACTGACGAGACGCGACTCCAAAAGGCAAGCTTCCTGGCGGCGATGAGTCTGGTGGCTACCCTCGCCGTTCTCTGGGGCGTCATCTACCTCCTCTTCGGCGCCGTGGTGGCTGCGGCAATTCCTTTGTCATACACGGTTGTTTTTTTCTTGAGCTTGGGGACTATCAAATTGTTCCCATCCTATGCTGCTTTCCGCACGTTCCAGCTTTTCCTTATGCTGTTTCTTCCTTTTCTGCTCATGCTTGCGTTGGGTGGCTTTGTCACCTCCAGCGCGGTGATTACGTGGTCTCTGCTCGCGCCCCTAGCGGCGGTGCTCTTCACGGGACCACGGCAGGGCCTGCTGTGGTTTGCCGCGTTCGTATTACTGCTGGTGCTGGGTGTCGTTTTGGAGCCGGTGATGCAGAGGGAGAGCGAGATCCCGCTTGTGGTGCGGAATATCTTCTTTGCCATGAACCTGGGGGCCCCTTCACTGACCGCGATAGGGCTGGTGCTTTACTTCTTCTCTCAGAGGAATGCGGCCTTGGCTGCGTTACTGAAGGAACAGGCCAAGTCAGAGCAACTGCTCCTGAACGTGCTGCCGAAGGAGATTGCGGAGCAACTTAAGAACGGTCAGTCCACGGTGGCGGAGGACTTTGAAGCGGTCAGCGTGCTCTTTGCGGACATTGTTGGCTCAACGGGGCTGGCCATGGAACTGCCGCCTCAACAGCTTGTGGACACTCTTAACGAACTCTTTTCGAAGTTCGACTCCATGGTGGAGAAGTACGGTCTGGAGAAGATACGCACCATGGGAGATTCCTACATGGTGGCCTCCGGCGTGCCGAAACCTCGGGAAGACCACGCTCAGGCGCTTGCGTCCATGGCGTTGGAGATGCGGGACTACCTGCTTGCGTGTCCGTCCAATACCAAAGAGCCGTTGCAGTTCCGCATAGACATCAATTCAGGCCCGGCCATTGCAGGGATTATTGGGCATACCAAGTTCCATTACGACATCTGGGGCGACGCAGTGAATACGGCCAGCCGGATGGAGTCCCATGGCGTGCCGGGGAGGGTCCAGATATCCCAGGCCACGTACGAATTGCTGAAAGATGACTTTACCTGCGAGCCCCGTGGCGTTATCGACATCAAAGGCAAGGACGAGATGGAGACGTGGTTTCTGGAAGTGCCTTTAACGTAAGACGTGGCGCCTACCTACGCGCCACGTCTCAGTACTAGTCTATCTCTATAGGGGTCTACTCCTGTGGTGGCAAGGCTTTCCGCGCTTGCCTGACCACGCTTAACAGGATGCCTCCCACCAGTAGTCCGGCTAGGGCAAGCACCAACGGGAGCAGCCAAGGGAAGCGTTCCGTGAAGGGCTCCAGTTTCTCTACATACTGTGGATTGTCCATTTGTGCGCCCAGGCTGGCCATGGGCAAGTCGGTGGTGTCCAGGAAGCCCAAGAGCCGGTCAATGTCATAGGTGGGACGTAGCGCGTCCGCGTTGCCATAATAGACCTTGTACGCCTCACCTGGCTTGGCGAAAAAGAGCACTCTGCGCTCAACGCCCCACACCTGCACATCCGTCACGGTCAGCGGCGGGCTGTCGGCGTCGTGGATGACCAGCCGTAGGTAGCGCGTAGTGGTCTCCGGGTACGTGAAGCTCAGGTTCTCACCGGTGAAGCGGGGTGTGTCGTAGGCAAAGATGCTGGCGCGTGACTGTACAGTTCGCCATGTCTCGCCGTCATCACTTGCCTCCAGCGTCACGTCCCGGTCGAAGTTCACGTCGTCCACCGTGACGGACAGGCGGTCAGTTGGTATGCCGTCATGGCACAGGTCAAGCTCTACCTGGGCGGTGCCTTCGTTGCTGCCTGGGCTGATGTCCGTAATAGCGACGGGCCATAAGACTTCACGCCTCGCCTCCTCTTGAACAGCAAAAACATGAGCGCCGGTGATGGCTAGGGAGCCGTTGCCGTCATCCAGCACGCGGACACGCACGTAGCGGGCCGTGGAGTCTGGATAAGCCATAGCTGTGTTACGGCTCATGCCCACCGTGTCCATCAGCCGGAAGTCGTGGACGATACCCTCCGCCACTACGGCCCAGGTCGTCAGGTCGTTGCTGGTCTCGACGACAGCCGTACGTTGAAAGTTGATGGACGTGGTCTGAAACTCTATTCGGTTGTGCAGCACGCCATCCCGAGAAAGGTCAGCTATAAACGTGTTGTACTCTCCCTGTACGTAGCCCTGATCACGGATTGCGACAGGCACGTCCCGCTGTTCCTTAGTCCCACGGCGTATTTCCAGCTTGTACGGCGTCTCACGGTTGTCTGTGCCAATGATGCGCAGGTCCAGCAGTCCTGGGGCCGACCC
>JAQBVZ010000006.1 GCA_027625205.1 Chloroflexota bacterium | reverse complement strand
CACAACGGTGCCAATGACCTGAACGATCCTGCCTTCTGCTCCTTCGGCCATGTCTCGGTCCTCCTCAGTTAGCCTTCAAGAGCGGCTACACCGCCCACAAGGTCCAATAGTTCTGACGTAATCGCGTCCTGACGCGCTTTGTTCAATTCAAGGGTCAGCCCGTCAGCCATCTCATTAGCGCTCTTGGTGGCGTTCTGCATAGCCACCATCCGGGCTGACTGCTCACTGGCCTGGCTCTCCAAAAGGGCCTGGTATACCTGCACTTCTAGGAATCTAGGCAGCAGTGCATTGAGCACTACGGCCGGGTCTGGCTCATAGATGTAGTCTGAAGAGCCCTCATCCGAGGTAAATTCAGCGGGGTCTACTGGCAATAGTTGGACCATCACCGGCTCTTGGACAAGGATATTTACATATCGCGTATAGGCAAGGTGGACCTCATCCACCTCCTCCTGCATATATAGTTCCTGGACCATATGGGTGATTGGCAGCGTATCTGCCAGCGTGGGGCGGTCATTCATGTCAGTGAAGACGGCGTGTACGTCACGGCCAGCCCTGATCATGAAATCCCGGGCCTTCTTGCCCACCGTCACAACCTTGGTGGGGGCTGTGGTCCGCATCAGGAACTGCCCTGTTACTCGGTTAATGTTTCCGGGCAACCCGCCAGCCAAGCCCCGGTCAGGTGATATTTCCACCCCCAGCACGTTGCGTACCTCACGCTTCAGCATCAACGGGTGGAGGCTCTCCGAGTCTCCACTGCTCCCGCCAACCAAGCCCGACAAGACCTCACGCAGCTTTACGGCATAGGGCCTTGCGCCCGTGACCCGCTCCTGCGCGCGCCGCATCTTGGACGCGGCCACCAACTGCATAGCACTGGTCACCCGGGCTGTGTTCTTCACACTCCGGATGCGTCCTCTTATTTGTCGTACGCTTGGCACTGGTCAGTTCTCCGTTACGCTCTAGGCGAAGGTCTGCTTGAAAGCTGTGATAGCGTCCTTCAAGCTGGTTTCGGTTGCCTCATCAATGTCCTTGGCGGCCGCGATGGAGCCAAGGATGTCAGGCTTAGAGGTCTCCATGTAGGTCAGCAGACCCTGTTCAAATTCACGGATGCGGTCCACGGCCACATCGTCCATATATCCATTGACCGCTGCGTACATGGAGCAGACCTCCAACGGCAGGGTCAGCGGGCGGTACTGTGGCTGCTTCAACAATTCAGTGAGCCGTTGGCCTCGCTCAAGCTGCGCACGGGTGGCTGCGTCCAAGTCCGATGCACCAAACTGCGCAAAGCTGGCCAGGGCGCGGAACTGCGCAAGCTCCAACCGCATACGGCCAGCCACCTTCCGCATGGCCCTGGTCTGAGCGGAGCCGCCAACCCGGGATACGGATAGTCCCGCATTCACGGCGGGGCGAATACCGGCGTTGAAGAGGTCAGCCTCCAGGTATATCTGGCCGTCTGTAATGGAGATAACGTTGGTGGGAATGTATGCAGACACGTCGCCAGCCTGGGTCTCGATAATTGGCAGCGCGGTAAGCGATCCGCCACCGTTGGCCTCATCCAGACGGGCCGCACGCTCTAGCAGGCGGCTGTGCAGGTAGAAGACATCACCGGGGTAGGCTTCACGGCCTGGCGGGCGACGCAGCAACAATGAAAGCTGACGGTACGCCCATGCGTGCTTCGTCAGGTCATCGTAAACAATCAGCGCCTCTTTACCCTCTGCCATGAACTGCTCACCAATGGCGCACCCTGCGTAGGGGGCCAGGTACTGCAATGGCGCGGGGTCAGACGCGTTGGCCGCGACGATAACCGTGTGCTCCATAGCGCCGCTCTCTTCCAGCGTGGCCTGGATCTGGGCAACTTTGCTCTGCTTCTGGCCAATGGCCACGTAGATGCACAGCAGGTCTTGCCCCTTCTGGTTGATGATGGTGTCGATGGCGATGGCCGTCTTGCCAGTGGTGCGGTCTCCAATAATGAGTTCACGCTGCCCACGGCCAATGGGGATCATGCCGTCTATGGACTTGATGCCGGTCTGGACAGGAGTGTTGACCGCCTGCCGGGCCGCCACGTTGGGTGCGACAATCTCAATGGGCCGGGTGCCGCTGGTCTTGATGGGCCCTTTACCGTCAATGGGCTGCCCCAGGGAGTCCACAACCCGGCCAAGAAGCTGATCACCCACTGGGACCTCAGCCACACGGCCGGTGGCCTTGACCAAGTCTCCCTCTTTAATCTCCGAGGCAACGCCCATGATGACCACACCAACGCTGTCCTCTTCAAGGTTCAGCGCCAAACCCGCTGTGCCATTAGGGAACTCAATAAGTTCACCGTAGCCAACGCGGCCAAGGCCGTGGATACGGGCGATACCATCGCCAACCTCCACTACCGTGCCGACCTCAGTCAGCGTAGTCTCGCCACCAAACTCTTCAATCTGGCGCTTCAGGACCGTCGCTATATCTTGCCCGCGAGTCGTCATACCCGCTCCTCCGTCCTTTATTCCCAATTGGCCTCAGCGCCGTTACGCCAAGGACTCGTGCTCCAACCGCTGCTTCAGCGCTTCCAGGCGCGTCCGCACGCTACCGTCAATGACTTGGTCTCCTACCCGGATGACCATGCCTCCTATGATGTCTGCGTCCACGTCCGCTTCAAGCGCCACGTCCTTGTTCAGCATCTTCCGTAGCGTTTCGCGCAGACGCGTCTGTTGTTCGGATGACAATGGCACGGAGCTGATCACCTGAGCTTGTACACGCCCAAGGCTGACGTTAAGCAACTCACCGTACGCTGTAATCAGCTGAGGCAACAGTGACTGCGCCTGCCGGGACACCAACAGCCCAATCAGGTTGGTCACCATTGGGTCAAAACCCTCAAGCACCTGCTTCACCACGTCCAGCTTGTCGCCAATCCTCACCCTGGGTGTGGACAGGTACGTACTGATTATTGCGTCGTCCAGCGCAGCTTGAACGCGCTGGATTTCTTCCAGCCACGACTCCTGCTTGCCCTGCCCCTCCGCCAATTGGAAGAGGGCCAATGCGTACCGCTTTGGAGTTGGTGCCTTCGCCACGGACTTTAGCCCCCCGAGGATCCTTCAGATGAACTCAGAGCGCCGCCTTGTGTCAGGACTTCGTCTATGAGGTCCTTGTGGGCATCAGCGTCCAGAGAACGGCTGATGATGCGCTCTGCCGCAGTTACGGCAAGTATGGCAAACTGCCGCCGCACCTGCTCCAACGCTGCATCGCGTTCCTGGCGTATCTCATCCCGTGCGCTTTCCTTGAAAGCCTCAGCCTCAGCACGCGCGCTGGCTTGTTGGTCCTCACGGTACCGTTCAGCCATCTGGCGGGCTTCAACCAACACGCGCTGGCCTTCCTGCCGTCCCTCATTCAGCGCCTGCTGCATGGATGCCTGCTGCTGCTGGGACTCCTCACGGACACGGTCTGCCTCTTCCAGGCTTTCCTTAATCCGGCCGGAGCGCTGGTCCAGCATTCCCAGCACACGTTTGTAAGCAAAGAAGTAGAGAACAGCAAGCAGGACGCCAAAGTTGATCAGGTAGACAATCAAGCTGCCTACATCAATCCCGAGCGCACCGATACCGGTCTCCTCTGCAAGTAGGGGTGCTAGTAACAACTAATGCCCCCTTTCTTAGCTTGGAGTGGCCACGAAGATAAGCAGGATAGCCGTTATCAAACCGTAGATGCCAATGGCCTCAGTGAAGGCCAAGGCCAACACCATGTTAGGCACAATGGCTGCCCGGGCCTCAGGGTTGCGGCCCAACGCGTTCATGGCGCCTGAGCCAAGGATACCAAGGCCAACACTTGCACCCGCAAGTCCAAGACCTGCCAGGCCAACAGCCAACATTCTTGCTGCATCGAAATCCATACGTCCCTCCTGTTACCTAATCGCTTCTCGTCTGTCTTTCATCAGCCGTCAGCCCGGCTGTTCCTCAACGTGTCTATAGGGCGGCCTAGTGGGCCCCCTCCGCAGCGTGTTCTTCATGACCCTCATCATGTTGTGTCACCGCCATAAGGCCAAACACCAGTGTTAGCCCTGTGAAGATGAGGGCCTGCACCCCGCCAACCAATATTTCCAAGAAATAGAAGGCCAGGGGCGCAATGAATATTACCAAGAATGTCACCATGAACAGGACAATCTCCCCGGCTAACATGTTGCCAAAGAGCCTGAACGTGAAGCTCAGCAACCGGATAAAGTGGCTGATGAGCTCCAGGAGGCCCACGAAAGCGTCTATGGCGCCGTAGAACACAGCGCCCGGCTTCATCTTGATGATGCCGTTAAAGATACCACCAAAACGGAAGAAATCCCGCAGGTACGGTACCTTGTGAACCTTCAGTCCCCAAGCTTCAACAAATACGAAGGAGATAATAGCCAGGGCCAATGGCATGTTGATGTCAGTACCGGCGGACCGCAGGAGGTGCGTAGTGATGTGATGCTCACCCTCCGCGAAGAAGCCGACGGTGGGATATATGGGCAGCAGCGCTATCCACGCATTGAATGCTACAAATATGAAGATGGTGGCCAAAACAGGGAAGAAGCTCCGGGCAAAGCGCTCTCCTACCACACCCGCCATGAAGCCGTAGAGCGCCTCAATGAATATCTCAATGACATTCTGAAAACGGGCGGGGACCACCTGCATCTTCCGTGTGCCGCCAACAAACAGGAGCAGCACAACAATGGTGGTCAACCAAGCCGAAAGGAGGGTATTGGTAACCGCAAAGCCGCCCAGGTGAAAAACGGTTTGGGGCGCCAGGTGTACCTCAGGTACGGGAAGGAAAGCCTCTTTAGCGCTCCCTTGAAAGAGCGCTGCGCCCACCGGGCCAATGATAAGCCCTGTGAGCATCAGAAGCCCTGCAATTCCCACAACGGGCAGGAGAATCTTGCTTTGCGCCAATCTACTGTTCCTTAGTCCCCGTCTTCGTAAGAGCCTTCGTCGGCCAGGAAAGTCACTAGCATTTTGTAGGTGCCGTAGAAGGCCACTATGATGCCAAGAAGGACTCCCAAGAGCGTGAATAGCGGTTTTGTGCCTGCCAGCCCATCCAGCCACACACCCGCAAAAGTCCCGCCCAAGATGGCTGCCGCTAAGTACCAGCCTATGCCGGTGAACTGGAGTCCGGTTATCCACCAAGGACGCTTATTCACGGCCTGCCTCGGACTTGGTGAAGCTTATCACAACCGATTTGAGAGGGTCAATTGAATCATCCCTGCCAGGCCGTGGTCTGAAAAGCCCCGGCGGGGCCAGGGCTGCATCTCTACTTGCCAGAGCGCAATTAGAATGATGAAGTCTTGCCAGGCCCCAAGTCTTCCAACCCGTCCAGGCCGCTGATGAAATCAGCGAATGCGGAGAGCCGTTCCACTTCAGCCTTATCAACGGGTGCGTTGTCCCTATTGCCGCCGCTCCCCTCAGTGCCAGGCACCACCTGGCCCGTCTCTTTGTCCATGAGAATGCCGGCCTTTTCCAGCACCGTCTCCTCGACGTAAATGGGTACATTGGCCCGTACCGCCACGGCTATGGCGTCACTGGGACGGCAGTCCACTTCAGTGATGGAGCCATTGGCGTTCAACAGCAGCTTTGCGTAAAAGGTGTCATTGGAGAGGTCTGATATCACGATATGGTCAATGCTGGCGCCAAGCGTCCCTATGATGGAGCCAAGCAAATCATGAGTAAGCGGCCGGGGAACGGATACGTCCTGCAGCTTCACCGCAATGGCATCCGCCTCAGAGGGGCCTATCCAGATGGGCAGGTACCGCTCAGACTCCTGATGCTTGAGGATTACCACGCGCTGGTAGTTCATTAGGCTGACGCGAATGCTGTCTATGACCATCTCTAGCATAACCGCGCCCCCTTTGAAATACCGTCGTGCGGCCATAATACGCTCGGTCAAAACGGAGCGTCAACCAAAAACGCCCCAGGGTGTTCAAGGTTTCAGCGTGCCCAATGTAGCTTGGAGCCACTCACGAGTCACTCGTAGCATATCTATGTTTCCGTCTTTCAGACCACCGGAATCACCCTATTGGACGATGCGCGAGTCGCGTCCAATAGACATAATGGTTCGGATACTACCTACATAATGAGAAGGACTTCATGACAGAACCACGTTTCTTGACCACGCTCAAAGACCAGCGAAGACTGTTGGCAAAAGCGCTAGTGGGCTTATCCATTGTGCTCATGCTGATTGCGGCTTGCACCAGTACCGACCCAACATCAACGCCAACGGCGGCAGAGCCAACGGCAACGGCAACGCCCACGGCAGACGCGCCCGACCCAACGGCAACGGCAACCTCAGCCCCGGAGTCCACGCCCACTGCTATTGAGCAGCTAACGCTCCAGGTGCTGGCGCCCGTCGATGAAAGCGTGGTCAGCAACCATTCCGTGTTGGTCAGCTGGACAACATCACCAGATGCAGTCCTCAGCGTGAACGGCATCTCTGTACCGGTGTCCGCAAACGGCGCTTTTGAAGCAGATGTGACATTGGACATTGGCCCCAACGTAATTGAGGTAGCAGCCACTGACCTCACTGGAGCCGAAGAGTCCCAAACCCTTGCCGTGATCTACATCCCATAACTTGCAGGGCCCGTATCCGGCGCCTACTGCTTGAATAACCCATTAATGGGCCGACTACGAGAGGAGACAGGATGATACACCGTTCTAAACTTATCGCAGTGCTGCTGGCTATGGTATCGCTCTTTGTGGCGGCCATCCCGGTCATGGCTGCGACTCAATCCCAAGCAGACCCGCGGCCCACGGCTGTGTTCGGAGACGTCACTGTCGTAACCGACGCCTTCCTGGAAGTGGCGACCAAGAACGGCAATGTTACGTTCCCTATCAATGAAGAGACCGTTTACCGCTCCTCTGATGCCGCTGGAGAGGCGCCTACCATTGAAGTAGGTGACAAGATAGCCGCCCTGGTGGAGTCCGGCGTTGCCCAGACCATCATGGTGGTGACGAAGCGAGACCCTGCTAAGAGCCAGCGAGTGGTCCACGTTACGGGCATTGTTACCAATGACCCCAACCAAGGCACGCTCCTTGTAACAGAGGACGGCAGGAGCATACTTATCAGCTTTGGTTTGGATGCTGAGGCTCCTGAAGCAGGCACGGTGGTTACGGTTATTGGACGGCTGGATGGTGACGTGCTTAACGTCAAATCCGTACAGCCCATATCGGTGACTCTGGCACGCCTGAACGACCATCTGGATGAACTGGGTGAAGGCTCCTCCAGCCAAGAGCAACGCATCAAGCAGGTAACCCGCGCACAGCGGCTGTTGCAAGACAACAGTGCCCGGCAGGTCAAGCTCCTCAGTGAGGCCTCTGACCGGCTACCTGAGGAAGCCCGTAAAGGCTTGGCCATAGCCTTGGAACAGGTAGAGCAGGCCAACCAGGCCGCTAACCGCGCCTTTGAAACGGCCATCCGGATTGCGGGTGAGGCAGAGCAAGAAGAGCGCAACGTTGACCGCATCAACGCCCGGCGGCTGCCCAAGGCTGTCGCGCCGTCTCTGGCTGACGTGGCTGTCGTTTTAGGCATCACTGAAGACGAACTTATTACCCGTCTCAAAGACGGCACCCCCCTTGCAGACATTGTGACTGCCCTTGGGTTTACGCCAGTGCAGTTGTATGACGGTGTCGCAAACAGGGTGAGGGATCGGCTTGAGCAGCTTGTGGAGTCCGGCTCCATTGAGGCTGACATAGCGCGTCAGGTGTTCACCGAGGTCCGCGAAGACATGGCAGAGCGGATTCGAGAGCTCTTTACCACGGCTCGGCCCCACATTGATATCCCGTTCTCAGCAGAAGACATCGCCGCCATCCTGGGCATGGAGCCTGAGACGTTCTTTGCACTGGTGCGTGACGGTGCAAGTGTCCTGGAAGTCGCGGAGAGCCAGGGCATCTCCAAAGAAGAGCTGCTGGAAGAATTTGAAGCCCTTGCAAAGCGACGCGCCGAAGCATTGATTGCGGACGGCGCAATTGACGCCGCGGACGCGGAACGTTTCTTGGCGGCTATGAACAAAAAGCTCAGGGACCTGATTGTAGAGTCCCGCAAGCAGTCAGACAGGGATGAAGACAACAGCGGACAAGGCAGGACCATCCGACCGTCCGATATCAAGATTCCGTTTGATCTTCGGGTGCTGGCAAACGCACTAGACATTGAAAGCTTGGATGAACTGCGGGAGCTCTTGGCCACCGGCGTCACCATTGCCGAGATTGCCGAGGCTCGCAACCGTTCCATCGAAGCTATTACGGATGAGCTCCTGGAGGACCTACGGTCCAAACTGGCTGAGACTGTGGCGTCTGGCCGCCTCACGGCGGAAGAAGCCGCCAAGCTGCTGGAACAGTCTAGGAGCAACTTCATTGACCGTTTGAGGGAGTTTCACGTACAGGCCACGGATGAAGACCGACCCGTCCGTCCCACGACACCCCCAGGCCAGAACAGGCCCTACTCCGGCGTCCATCTGACCTTTGAGGAGATAGCGGACGTCTTGGATGTCACACCTGCCGGTCTGCGCAAGTGGATGACAGAGCGTGAGGGCGTCGCGGGATTGCTCAGGGAGCGTGGCCTAAGTGTTGAGGACCTTGTGGCCAAGTTGCTGGGCCTGGTAGAGCAGCGACTACGAGCAGACGCAGCCTCTCCGGATGTGTCCGAGGAGAAGGTGCAGTCCATCCTGGCCAGCCTGAAGCGCAGGCTAACGGCAGATCTCAGCGGCACTAACCGGGGCCGCGTGGAGGCGGAGGCAAGGCCTGCGACAGCGCAGGTCCGTGAGGTCCGCGCCTCTCAACTTGTCCCCTTTGACATAGAGATAGTGGCCAGGGTTCTGGGGATTACCCCTGAAGAGCTAAAGAAGCCCCTGGCGGAAGGCTTGACCGTCGCGGCCATTGCTGAACGGCTAAACGTTCCTCTGGACCAGATTGTGGCGGCGCTGTTAACGCCTCTTGAAGAGCGCATCCAGAAGGCGCTGGAGGACGGCGCTGACCCGGCACAGGTCAGGGCCAAGCTACAGGAACTACGACGGAGCATCCTCCGCGCATTGCGGAATTTCCATCTGCCGTCAGAAGAGGACCAGCGCCAGGCCAAGGAACGACAAGAACGTGGCACTGACGCCGCAGAAGAACGCAAGGTTAAGGCGGAGGAAGCCCAAAAACGCGCCGTTGAAGAGCGGGAACAGCAGGTCAAGAAGCGACAAGAGCGCGTGCGCGAAGAAGCTGAACAGCGTACTACGCAACGGCAAAGTGACGGTGAAAAGCGAGCAGCTGAGCTTCTTGAAGAGCAGTTGAACCGACGGGCAGAGGCGCGCGCGGAGGCGGAGAAGCGCGCAGCAGAAGGGACTAACGGCACTCCCGGCGACAGCACCAGTGAAAACACCACAGCGGGCGGTAGCACCACGGACGACCGAACAAAAGAGACGCCAACGCCCACTCCCACTCCCACTACCGCGGTGAGGAGCGTCAGCTAAGCTCTAGACCTCTAGTATCACTCGTCTGTTCTGTCATAGCCTCCGGATGAACGTCCGGAGGCTATTTCTTTTGTGGGAATCCAAGTCAACGCCACTAGCATCCAAAATATCACCCGCATCAAAGCTCAACCTCGCTTGAAGTAATGCTATCCTTAACCCTGCCCAGCCCCTTTGTAGAGCACCCCTAGGAGATCAGCCAATGCCTGAAGCCAAAACCGACGCGCTCTGTATCAATACGCTCCGTTTTCTGGCAGTGGACGCTGTGGAAAACGCCCATTCAGGGCACCCGGGAGCGCCCCTTGGCATGGCGCCTATGGCCTACGTCCTATGGGACCGCCATCTACGGCACAGCCCGCAAGACCCTACGTGGCCAAACAGGGACAGGTTTGTCCTCTCCGCTGGGCACGCCTCCATGCTCCTCTATGGACTCCTTCACCTAACTGGGTATGACCTTCCCCTGGAGCAGATACAACGCTTCAGGCAATTGGGAAGTATGACCGCTGGCCACCCTGAATACGGCCTTGTCCCCGGAATCGAGACCACCACTGGGCCTCTGGGCCAGGGGTTTGCCAATGCCGTGGGCATGGCCATAGCTGAGCGCTGGCTAGCGCAGCATTACAACCGCCCCGGCCACGAGATTATCGACCACCGCACGTACGCTATCGTCTCAGACGGAGACATGGAAGAAGGTGTCACGTCTGAGGCCGCATCGTTGGCAGGCACGCTGAAGCTCGGCAAGCTCATCTACCTCTATGACGACAACAACATCTCGATTGAAGGCGACACCAGTATCGCGTTCACCGAGGACGTGGGCAAACGGTTCGACGCTTACGGCTGGCAGGTGATAGGGCCCATTGACGGCTTTGACCTTGAGGCCGTGGACAAGGCAATTCGTGAAGCCCAGGCTGATACTGACAGGCCCAGTCTCATCATGGCCAAGACCGTTATCGGCTACGGCAGCCCCAAAGCAGGGACCGGCGCAGTCCCCGGTGAGCCGCTGGGTGAGGAAGCGGTTAAGCTCACCAAGCAGGAGTTGGGCTGGCCCTATGAAGAGCCGTTCACGCTACCTGATGACGCTCTTGGCCACTTCCGGCAAGCAGTAGACCGTGGCCGTGAACAGCAGCAGCAGTGGAAGATATTGCTAGACACGTATCGTGAAGCCCACCCCGCTGAAGCGAAGCAACTGGACATGGACCTGAGCGGTGACTTGCCCGCTGGCTGGGACTCTGTGCTCAAGGGCCTGTTTGATGGTGCGGAGAAGCCGGTTTCCACCAGGGATGCAGGCAATACGGTGATGAACGCCATAGCCATCACCGTCCACGTCCTCACAGGCGGCTCTGCAGACCTGGCCCCTTCCAACAAGACGCTCCTCACCACGCACGGGGACTTTGGCTTTGAAGATGAGATTGACCACAACATGCACTTTGGCATCCGTGAGCATGCCATGGGGTCCATAGCCAACGGGATGGCGGCTCACGGCGGGCCCATCCCCTACACGGCCACGTTCCTCATCTTTTCCGACTATATGCGTCCACCAATTCGGCTCGCTGCCCTTATGGGGCTACGAGTGGTGTTCATTTTCACTCATGATTCCATTGGCGTGGGAGAGGACGGCCCCACGCACCAACCCATTGAGCAGCTAGCAGCCCTCAGGGCGGTGCCCAACCTGGCAGTGATACGCCCAGCCGACGCCACGGAGACCGCCGAGGCCTGGAAAGCAGCTTTGGAACGGCGTGACGGCCCCACGGTGCTTGCCCTTTCACGGCAGAACTTGCCGGTGCTGGACCGTAACGCCCTGGCATCCGCTGACGGGGTTCAACGCGGCGGGTACGTGGTCTGGGAGGCGTCCCCCCAAGCTGAGGTCATCCTTATTGGCACGGGGTCTGAACTCCACATAGCCTTGGACGCCGGTAAGCTACTCCAGGAGTCCGGCATCTCAGCCAGAGTGGTCTCGCTGCCCTCGTGGGAACTCTTCGAGGCGCAGTCGGCAGAATACCGTAACCAAGTGCTGCCGCCCGGAGTCACAGCCCGCGTATCCGTGGAAGCTGGCGTCACCATGGGTTGGGAACGATACGTTGGCGCTCTTGGGACCGCCGTGGGGCTCAGTGGCTTTGGCGCATCAGGAAAAGGCCCGGACGTTTATAAGCACTTTGGGCTGACGCCTGACCGCGTGGCAGAGGAAGCCAAGCGCGTTCTGCACCGTAAATAAGATGCAGTCCAGTAAGCATTCTTAACCAAGCCTGAAAAACCGGTCGCCAGCTACGTTGACCCTAGCTAGGGCCTTTGCTAGACTCGCCACGACTATATACAGATGGAGGCCTTGTGCAAGCCCACGCTCAAACCAAAACCCTCGTCGATATTGCCATACCCGGCC
>JAQBVZ010000005.1 GCA_027625205.1 Chloroflexota bacterium | reverse complement strand
ACCGCATGATTAAAGACGCCCGCGACGGAGCCCCAGTTGACTACTTCTTTACTCCAGTAGGCGGCGCGGCCCGTATTGGACTGGCCATGGTGAAAGAGGCCCCAAACCCCAGCGCGGCCAAATTGTTCAACTACTGGCTGGCCACTCATGAAGGAAAGGCGTCGCTCTTTGAGGCGTCAGCACAGGCGCTGGTGGCTGGCCCCGGCGAGGACAATGAAATCATCCGCCGCGCGGCGGAAAGTGGCGCGGACCTTGTGCTGGAGAGTGACGACAACTGGCGGGAGCGTGCACGGCTCACAGTGGTCATGCGAGAGGCTGTACTAGGTCAATAGCCCCTTGGAGGGCCATTCTGGGCAATGTACTGTACCAACCATTTTTGCGAAGTCGGCCACTTACGTCCCCTATTACCGTTGACTTTCGACTCAAGTGTAACTAAACTCGCAAGCCAGTTAAGTAGCGAAGCTTGCCGGAGCACCGGAGTGATTCCTCTGGCGCAATACCGGCCCAGCGATTTAAGAAGGAGCGATTCATGATTTCTCGGTTCATGCAACGAAAATTTGTTGGTTTGATAGCGCTATTGGCAATTGCGCTTGTCGCTGCCGGATGTGGCGCGGACGCAACGGCTACGCCCACGGCGACGTCCCCCGCACAAGCCACTGCTACGCCAACCGGCCCCACGGACGACGCGTACATCAACGATCTCTACCAGAAGGCTCTGGCTGAAGGCGGAGAGCTCAACATCATGATGGACAGTTCCATCTATGATGATTTGTTTAACGGGGCCTTTGCCGATCTGTTCCCTGGCATTCAGGTGAACATTGAAGTGGCCTCCACTCCCGAACGTCCCACCAAGGTCATTGCCCAGTACCAGGGCAACAACGTGACCACGGACATGGTGAATTCCTCCGCAGGTGTGGCTGCCAGCCTCATCGATCGTGGCTACCTCTTAGGGGCGGATGAGGTGGACTGGACCGCCCTGGGATACGAAGGTGATTACCTTCAGGGCAACGGACACAACCCCATCTTCTATGACTTTGTGTACGCCCACACGTACAACACTGACGAATTCAGCGCCTCTGATTTCCCCACGGACCTCTCCGGCTTTCTTGACCCCAAGTGGAAGGGCAAGCTTGCAGTAGACAACTTCTTGTACTTCTTTGGCATGGGCTTCGTAGGCATGTCTGAGGGTGAAGAGGGCGCCAAGCTATTGACCAAGCAGCTACTGGATGACGCTGAGGCTACTCTCAGCTCCTCCTACCGTGACTTGGTCAACGCCAAAGAGAAACCCGTGGCTCTGTTCTCTTCCGTGGACAGGACCCTGGTTGAGCAGCGCAAGGGTAACAACGTGGATTACTTCTTCACCGGCACTCACGGTGTGGCCCGTATCAGTCTACCCATCCTGACTGACGCCCCGCACCCGAACACTGCCCAGTTGATGCTATGGTGGTTGGCCTCCCCTGAGGGCCAGCAGGGCATCTTTGATACCGCTGCCGTTGCCCGGACCGGCCCATCTCAGAACAACCCGGTTCAAACGGCAATTGATGCTTCCGGCACCAACGTCGTCTATGAGTCCTCTGAGAATTTCCAGGAGCGCGCCCGCATTGCGAACGCGGTCCGCAGCTTTGCTCTGGGCCAGTAATTCCGTCCCAGGCAAATAGTTAGTATATACGCCCCACCGGTCTATTCTGGCCGGTGGGGCGTATATACTAAGTAAGAGAGACAGCACCCTTACCCTTGGGCTGATAGGGCAAGATATGAGTCAAGAGGCTACAACCAAAAAACGGCCAATCCTCCAGCGCCTGTCATTGCCTATAAGCGGCGACAAACTGCTGATGGTGCTGGCCGTGCTAACGGTGACCTATCTCATAGGCATTCCGCTGTTGGCTGATATCTTTGCGGCATTCCGTGGCCCAGTTGACCGCCTCCCTTTTGAAGAGTCTGCTCATTTCACCCTACAGAACTTTGTCAGCGCTTATAAAGAACGAGACTCCCTCGCCATAATGAAGGACACCGCCATGTTCGCCGGCGGTGCCGTGGCGTTGGCCTCTGTAATTGGTTTCACGCTGGCATACTTGGTGGAAAGAACGGACATACCATTCCGGAACGGCATTTTTGTATTGGCCCTGGTACCCATCATGATGCCGCCTATTGTTGTGGCCTTGGCGTGGATTTTCCTGCTAGGTGAAAACAACGGCCTTCTGAATGTGGCCATTCGCGGCGCTCTGCGTCTGGACGGCTCCGGGCCCTTTGACATCTTTACCTTTTACGGCATGATCTGGGTCCAAGGGCTCACTATGTCCAGTTTGGGGTTCTTGCTGCTCAGCGCTTCACTGAAAAGCATGGACTCATCTCTAGAAGAGGCCAGCTCAGCCTCTGGCGCGTCCACCCTCAATACGTTACGACGAGTGACCCTACCCATTCTGCGTCCCTCCGTTTTGAGCACTTTGGTACTGCTATTCATCCTTGCCATTGAAGCTTTTGACGTTCCTTTGGTCCTAGGCGCCCGCACCAAGGTGTTTGCCAACAGCGTGTACTTCGCTCTGAACCCAGTGGGGGACTTCCCTCGTTACGGTGAGGTGGCGGCGCTTTCTCTGAGCTTCCTGACGTTCACATATATGCTGTTCTTCATCTACTCGCACCTCACCCGTCAGGCTAATCGCTTTGCCACCATTACCGGCAAGGGTTACAGGCCCAAGCGTTTTGCTCTGGGAGCATGGAAGTATCCAGCACTGGTCATGGTGGGGCTGTTTGGGCTGGTGCAGTTCGTCTTTCCGTTGTTCATACTGCTCTGGGCGAGCCTGCTCGACAGGTTCGCGCCGCCTGCCGTTGACCAGTTGCAATTCCTCTCGCTTACTGCATACCGCGAGGTCTTTTCCGATGGAGCGTTCTACTTGGCGCTCAAGAACACCTTCATTGTTGCGATAGGCGCCGCCAGCATTGTGGCGTTCTTCTCCGCGATTGTGGCGTGGATTGTGGTCCGCAGCAAGATGCGTGGCAAGCGTCTGTTGGACCTGCTAGCATCATCATCCGTTGCCGTTCCCAGCGTCATTGCCGCGGTGGCTTTCCTCATCTTCTACTTCACAATCTCCCGTTGGGTACCCATCTACGGCACGATATGGGTATTAGTGTTGGCGTACTCCTTCCGGTTCTCCCTGGCCTATCGCATCAACTCGGCTGGCATAGTCCAGTTGGGTAAAGAGTTGGAGGAGGCTTCCCTTGCCAGTGGAGCGTCCATGCTGGAGACCCTTAGGCGGGTCATCATGCCGTTGCTGGCCCCCAGCATGTTCATTGGATTCATCCTCATCTTCTTTTTGGCCTTCAGAGACTTCACCATGGCCCTGCTGCTGGGCTCTCAGGATAATAAGATGCTCAGCGTTATGGTCTGGAACGCTCTGCAGAGTGGAGACATGGGCAGTGCGGCTGCATTTTCCATACTTATTGTAGTGATCCTTGGCGCTGCTATTGCTATCCTTCGGGGGCTTGTCCTGCCACGCATACGGGGCTTCTAGTCTAGGGCGGAAGCTATATATAAACAAAGACAATAAGAATGGGGCCGGTGCAATGCACCGGCCCCATTCTTATTCACTAACAAACGAGCCCTACGCCACTGAGAAGATGGTGTTGACCCAGTTGGAGTTGAAAGCCCAGTTCTCCTGGAGATCACTGAACTCCACCTTTGCACCAAGCTCAGTCATGGCTCCCGCCAGGGCTATCCAGTTGACCAGCTCCCAGTTGGCTGTCTTCTCCAGGTCCTCAGCGGTTATCTGGTCCCACTTGTCAAACTGGTTGTTCTTCCACTGCTCGTGGAACTTGCGGTCGCCCTCCATGTCAGGGTGTACCCACTGGCGCTCCCAGCTGGTGTTCTGGGCGTGAGACCAGCCGACGCCCGCGCAGAGCACCACCCGCCATGGGCTGGCCCTGAGGATGCGGGCCGTTGCCCTGCCCAGATCAAAGGCATGCTTGGGTGAGATGGGCTTTGGGTCATTGGGGTTCAGGGGGGCAAGGCCGTCGCTGCCGCGCTGCCGCGTAGCAAAGGGGTTCACGGAGACGGGCACTACTGGATAGGGGAACTCAAACCGGTCAATGTCCAGGTGCGTGACCACGCCGCAGAAGGTGTGGGCCAGCCCGTTGGGATGGCGGGCCTCCGTTGAGTACGTGGGGTTAAGCCCCGCATCCTGAAGCCCGCGCACCAGGTGGAGCGCGCCCACCGGGTGGCCCTTGATGGTGGCCATGCGCTCCGGGTCCTGACCAAAGGCGTTGCCCAGGGGCTTGTCCAGGCCAAACAGGCTTGCGCCAATGGAGCCGTCAAACAGCCTGCATTGCACTTCTTCATGGGCCTGGACAACGTACGGCGCGATGCAGTAATTGCCCAGAGATTCACGGGCATCTTTGGACCAGATGAGAATGAAGTCTGGCTTGAAGTCGTCTATCGTGCCCCGAATCTTGCGGAGCATCTCAAACTGCCGCTGCTGCTTTTCGATGCCAGCCGCCCTGCCGAAGTCGTCGCTCCACTCCTTCTGCATGGGTTCAGGCCAGTTCTTGGGGTCCTTGGTCTCCGGTTTGTAGTGGGTGCCGGTGCTGAGCCCGGAGTACAAAACTCCGGTCATGCCACCAGGCGTCTCCCGAAGCATGGGAAAGTCAGTTGTGCCAATGCCGAGTATCTCTGCCATGGTCCCTCCCTTTCAGATAGTCGCGAACAACCCTTACGATGCCTTGCTGCCCAGGATGTTGAGCGCCGCGCCTGCCTTGAACCATTCAATGTGCTCCTGGTTCATGGTCTGGTGCAACTGTATCTCTTCCACCGAGCCATCTGCGTGGTGCAGTTTGGCCGTTACGTTCTTGCCTGGCGCCAGGTCCTGCAACCCCACAATGCTGATGCGGTCCGTCTCCTGTACCTTGTCATAGTCTGCGGGGTTAGCGAAGGTGAAGGGCAAGAGACCCTGCTTCTTGAGGTTCGATTCGTGGATGCGTGCGAAGCTGCGTACGATGACGGCGACCGCACCGAGCAGTCGTGGCGACATTGCGGCGTGCTCACGGCTGCTGCCCTCACCATAGTTCTCGTCACCAATGGCCACCCAACGCAGGCCACGGCTCTTATAGTCGCGGGCCACTTCAGGGAAGCTCTGAATCTCTCCACTTGCCTGGTTCAGCCCTTTGCCCTCCGCGCCGGTGTAGGCGTTGACCGCGCCCAGGAACGTGTTGTCACTCAGCTTGTCCAGGTGGCCTCGGAGCCGGAGCCAGGGGCCTGCCGGTGAAATGTGGTCAGTGGTGCACTTGCCTTTGGCCTTGAGGAGTATCTGTACCTCCTCAAAGTCTTTGCCGTCCCATGCGGGAAAGGGGGCCAGCAATTGGAGGCGGCTGCTGTTTGGGTCCACCACCACGTTAACGCCGCTGCCGTCCTCAGCGGGAGCCTCGTAGCCATAGCCACGGCCAATGAAACCGTTCTCCGGCACCTCAGGAGCGGGCGGGGGAGGCTCCAGCATGTACTCTGTGCCGTCCGGCGCCTTCAGCTTGTCTGTAAGCGGGTTGAATGACAGGCTGCCCGCCAGTGCATAGGCCATCACAATCTCAGGACTGGTGATGAACGCATTGGTGGCGGAGTTGCCGTCGTTACGAGCGGGGAAGTTACGGTTGAATGAGTTGACGATGCTATTGGGCTCGCCAAGCTTCATGTCGGAGCGGCGCCACTGACCAATGCACGGGCCGCAGGCGTTGGCCAGTACTGTGGCGTCCACGGCCTCCAACTCCGCAACAAGCCCGTCCCGGGAGATGGTGGCGTTCACCGTCTCGGAGCCGGGGGTGACCAGAAGAGCGGTGGCCGCCTTTGCTCCGTGGGCACGAGCCTGACGCGCCACGCTGACCGTCCGGCTGATGTCTTCATAAGACGAGTTGGTGCAGCTCCCAATCAGCGCTGCCGATACCTTGTCCGGGTAGCCTTCCTTGATCACAGCCGCCTTCATTTCAGAGATGGGGCGCGCCAGGTCAGGCGTGTGGGGACCCACAACGTGAGGCTCCAAAGTAGATAGGTCAATCTCAACAATACGGTCAAAGAACTTCTCAGGGTTGGCTTCAACCTCAGCGTCTGCCGTGAGCAGGTGCTTGTGAGCATTGGCCAGGTCCGCAAGGTCGCCACGATCAGTAGCGCGAAGGTAGGTCTCCATCCGGCTGTCGTAAGGGAAGATGGAGGTGGTAGCACCAAGCTCAGCGCCCATGTTGCAGATGGTGGCCTTGCCCGTGGCGCTCAGGCTCTGGGTGCCGGGGCCAAAGTACTCCACCACCGCGTTGGTGCCGCCCTTCACCGTGAGGATGCCTGCCAGCTTCAGGATCACGTCCTTGGGGGCTGTCCAGCCGCTGGGGGCACCGGTCAGCTTCACGCCTATGACCTTTGGGTACAATACCTCCCAGGGAAAGCCAGCCATGACGTCCACGGCGTCCGCCCCGCCCACGCCAGAGGCAAAGGTGCCAAGGCCGCCGGCGTTGGGACTGTGAGAGTCTGTGCCAATGAGCATGCATCCGGGAAAGGCGTAGTTCTCTATGTTCACCTGGTGAATGATGCCGGAGCCTGGTCCCCAGAAGCCAATCCCGTACTTGTTGGAAGATGACCGCAGGAAATCATAGATCTCCTTGTTCTCAATGATGGCCTCGCCGGTGTCACTCTTGGCGTTGGCGCGGGCCTGGATGAGGTGGTCACAGTGGACGGTGGTGGGCACTGCCGTCTGGGCGCGTCCCGCCTGCATGAACTGGAGGATGGCCATTTGGCCGGTCACGTCTTGCAGCGCCACCCGGTCCGGCCGGAGCATGAGGTAGCTTGAGCCGGGCTCAAGCTCCGCATCCGCGGCATCATCCAAATGGCCAAAAATTTGCTTCTCAGCGTAGGTGAGCGGCCTGTTCAGGCGCTTGCGCACTGTTTCCAGGCGCTGTTCCATCTTTCGGTACGTCTCCTCCACAAACTGGGGCGTGGAGTCAACCAAAGAGACTGCCATATATTTCCTCCTCAACGTGGAGCGTGGTGTGGGCTTGGCGCCCGTACCCGCATTTTACAAGGGCATCTGTACAGTCTGGCAACGCGCCCGCCGGAAACTCTGGGACTGTAGCGGGCGTAGATTATCACGAGAGTCCGTACCTTGCATCAATCAGCCTGTCTCCGTGCTATCCTGAGCTTGCTATGTACGTGATAGGCACAGCAGGCCACGTAGACCACGGCAAGTCCACTCTTATCCAGGCCCTTACCGGCATTGACCCTGACCGCCTCCGTGAAGAGAAGGAGCGGGGCATGACCATAGACCTGGGTTTTGCATGGATAACGCTGCCCAGCGGCCGCGAGGTCAGCATCGTCGACGTGCCGGGCCATGAGCGGTTCATAAAGAACATGCTGGCTGGCGTTGGCGGGATAGACCTTGCCATGCTGGTGGTCGCCGCTGACGAGTCGGTGATGCCTCAGACGCGAGAGCATCAGGCCATTCTGGACCTGTTGCAGGTCAAGCGTGGCCTGGCCGTGATCACCAAGAGTGACTTGGTGGACCGCGAGATGCTGGAGTTGGTGCAGCTTGAAGTGGAGGAAGTCCTGGCAGGCACCTCAATGAAGGGTTCTCCTGTGCTGCCTGTCTCCGCGACAACAGGCCAGGGTCTCAACGAGCTACTGGCGGCTGTGGACGCAGCGCTGGATGCCACAGAGGAGCGCAGGGACGTGGGCAGGCCACGGCTGGCGGTGGACCGGGTGTTCACCATGAGCGGCTTCGGCACCGTGGTGACCGGCACGCTTATAGACGGCACGTTGCGCCTAGGGCAAGAGGTGGAGTTGCTGCCCAGCGGCGTGAGGGGCCGCGTCCGTGGCCTCCAGAGCCACCGCACCAAGCTGGAAGAGGCGCAGCCGGGAAGCCGGGTGGCCGTGAACCTCAGTGGTGTGTCACCCGACGAGATAGCGCGTGGCGAGGTGCTTACCATCCCCGGCTGGCTCCGCCCCTCCAAGGCCATCGATGTACGGCTCCATCTGCTGGCAGACGCCGCCAAGGCCATACCCCACAATCACCCCGTAACCTTCTTTGCCCACACAACCGACACGCCCGCCAAGGTCAGACTTCTGGAGCAGAACGCTCTGGAACCTGGTGAAGAGACCTGGGCGCAGGTGGTCTTGGACGACCCTGTGCCCCTGGTGCGTGGCGACCACTTTGTCATACGGTCCGCAGACGCGACGCTGGGTGGCGGCATAGTCGTTGACCTGCACGCGCGACGCCACCGGCGTCATTACGCGCCCACCATCCAACGGCTGGAGGTACTGGCCCAGGGGAGCCCTACCGCACAGCTTATCCAGGCGTTGGAGGCTCAGGAGCCTGCAGACATCGCCACTCTGGCCCGCAAGGCCAACATCTCAGAGGCTGAGGGGGTACGACTCGCAGGAGAGGCTGTCACCGAGGCGAGCGTTATCGTTTTGGGCGACCGCCCTCTAGCGCCAACGTCGGTGCTGTACACGATGGTTGGCTGGTCCAAGCTATCAGGCAAGGCGCTCCAGGCGTTGGCGGCCTTCCATGCGCAATACCCTCTCCGCAGCGGCATGCCTCGGGAGGAGCTACGCACGCGGCTGGGATTCTCCGCTTCAAACTTCACCCCTGCCCTTCAGCATCTGGTGAACGCGGGTACAGTAGTGGAATCGAACGCTGTGGTACGACTGCCAGACCACCAGGTCGCCGTGTCAGACGCGCAACGCAAGCAAATGGATGCATTCGTCGCGGCGCTGGAGGCTCAACCCTACGCACCGTCGGCGCCTGCCTTGGACGCGCAGCTTGTGAACCTCTTAGTTGACGAGGGCCGCGTGGCCAAAGCCACTGACGGTGTTGTCTTTGCCACCGCCGCCTATAACGAGATGCTGAGCAAGGTACAGTCGCATCTGGAGGCCACCGGCAAAATCACCGTGGCTGAGGTCCGCGATATGTTCGGCACCAGTCGCAAGTACGCCCTGTCGTTACTGGAACACCTGGACGAACTGAAAGTGACCCGCCGCACCGGCGATGAACGGGTGCTGATGCAGCGGTAGGTCCAGCCAAGTGTTTCGCTCCTTCAGCCATTCTCACCGCACAGTTTTTGCTCCCCATGCCGTCTATATATATGGAATCTAATCCATAGGAGGCAGTCATGAGAGTTATCACCAATGTGCGCGGGACCATGAAGGAGACAGACCCTGAGAAGGCGAAAGCGGTCCACAATGAGATCGTCGCCAGGCTACGGCCGGTGGGTGACGCGCTTGGGAGCATCAGTCACCAGACCTACCTGAACCCCCAGAACCCACGGGAGTTCTTTGCTATCGACACGTGGCCGGACATGGAGTCATTGCAGAATTTCATGGGCCACGCTGCAGACCCAGCATCAGCCATTGCCAGCATGTTTGAGGGCCAGCCAGACATCTCAATCTGGGTTGAGTCTGGGTACGACGACTACAACAACGGGTAGGCCGGCGGCGATACCGAAGCTACATCTGTAACGGGAAGCCGAAGGCTTCGAACAGCGCTGGGTCCATGAATGCGGTGATCTCCGAGACGGCGTCCCCAGCGGGAGCGTCGATGGTAAGCACCAAAATGCCTATCGCCTGGCGCAGGCCAGATGAAGGGTCAAGTCCGTACGCTGCGTATGCGGGCTGCCCGTTGGCCTGCGTCTGGGCGACGCTCCACGCCCCAGGGACGCTACCGAGAAAGACCCTCAACGCAAGGAACGCGCGAATGGCCTCCCGGCCCAGGACCCAGGTGGGTGATGGAGGCATGGCCAGCCTGGCATCGTCCTGGAGCAAAGACACGAGGCCATCTACATCCGCTGACTCCCACGCCGTGACGTAGCGTTCCAGCAATTGTAGGGTTATCGCGCTCGTTTCCTCTTCAGACGTTGGTCTCAGGGGAGATGTGTAGTGTCCGTTCAGTTCCGTCCTTGCCCGGTGCAGCATGCTGTTGACCGCAGAGACCGCTGTGCTTTTGGACACAACGGTCTCTTTTGCGCTCCAATCCAGAACGTCACGCAGAATCAAAACGGCGCGCTGGCGTGCGGGCAGCACGTGAATGGCCACCATGAAAGCAAGTGATACCGCTTCTTTGATGTCGTAGCGCGCCTCTGGGTCTGCTGAGAGGTTCGGGAGGAGCGCATCCGGGTACGGGTCCAACCATACAGGTTCGGTAATAGGCGGCTCAACGTCTGCCCCTGGGCCCGCAGGCGCATACGTCAATGCAGGGAGGGAGCGCCTGGCGCTCTTATCCAAGGCATCCAAACGCACATTGGTGGCAATCTTGTAGAGCCATGTGCGGAGTGAGGCACGCGCCTCAAAGGACTCGCGGGCACGCCACGCCTTGACCATGGTCTCTTGCACAAGGTCCTGCGACTCATCAAAGGAGCCTGTCATCCTGTAACAGTGCACCTGGAGTTCACGACGGTAGGCTTCAGCTAGGTCCCAACCATCGTCAGGGAATTGGGCAAGGCTCGCGGTCAACGGCGCCTCCTTCAGAGCAACCAGGCTACGACAGAACGTCCTTATAGCGAAACGTGGTGAACAGCTTATCCTCACGACAGCATTTATAAATGGGTGTGGACACGCCACCGGCTGGTCGCGCCGCAAGGCAAAAGCTCATAAACTAGTGGCGCAGTTGGAGGACACATGGGCCTAGACCTTTCACAAACAGCGGCGCAGCTTGACGGAGTAACCTCCGGCCTGAAAAGCCGTAGGTCGGCCAAGGCGGAGGCAATTGTACAGGCGCGGCGGCTGCTTAAAGAAACCGACGCGCAGGTTATCGAAGAGCGACGCAACGCCGGCAGGTTTTCCTGGCGCTCTGTGGCAGCGCTTTCACCTGACGCGGCCGCCGTCCACGACGCCCCCCCGTTGCCCGCCGACTACGCGGTCGCTGCTGTCGATGGCTCGCACATAGACTTGGACCGCCACGCGCCCGCGCCCTGCTATCTCATCAACATAGGCTACGTGGCCCTGCGCTATGGGGAGCTGGCAGAGGCGCGCCTGTGGAACACACCGAAGCTCTACTCCAGTGACGACGACATGGTTATCATGGACCCTGCATCCGCACTTAACGCTGAACCAATTGAGGGCCAGGTCTTGGGCGTCAAGCGCGCCGTTGATGAGATGACGGCCCTGGCGGACGTAGTGGAATCGCTGCCGGAGGACCTGCCGGTGCTGGCTTTGCTGGACGGCTCCCTCACGTTGGTGGGACTCACGGGTCAGAACCCGCCTTATGTCTGGGAGGCGCTCCTCAACAACGGGCTGCTACCCGCCCTGGACCGTCTCCACAAGCTGGCGGAGCGTCGTACGTTGGCGGTGGCAAGTTACATCAGCCTGCCCCGCAGCGAGCAGGTGGTGACCACGTTACGACTCCAGGCCTGCCCCTTTGCCCAGGTGAACTGCCTCCACGAATGCAATAACGAGCAGCGTGGCAAGCGCGCCTGCGACATCGTTGGCGGCATCACGGACAGAGACTTGTTTGCAGACCTGCTGGCGCCGGGACAGCGTTCCCAAACGTACCGGAGCTTGGCCAAGGTCATGGATGAGTACGGAGAGCATCGCGTGCACTTCTTCTACGTCAACGTTGGCCAGGAGCTTGCACGGGTGGAGATGCCAGAGTGGACGGCGTTGTCGTCTGAAGTAGTAGGCTTTACCCACGCAGCAGTGCTGGCACAGGCAGACAAAGGCCACGGCTATCCCGTCGCGCTGTCAGAGGCGCATGAGCAGGCCGTGGTCACGGGCAGGGACCGTGAGAATTTTACCACGTTGCTGGGAGAGGCCATGGCCGCCCAAAAGCTGCCCGTCATAACGTCTGAAAAGGCGCGCAGCAAACGCGCACGCTTCGTATAGGGCTAGTAGCCTTCCGACCAGAAGCCGCTGAAGGTCTGTCCGTCCGTGACTGGCGGGTACGCCTGGTGGAATTGCTCCTCAAACCGTGTTAGCCCCTCAAAGAGCGCCGCTATCTCCTGGGCGTCCTCCTGAAACCTGTACATCCGCATGGCTTGCAACT
>JAQBVZ010000004.1 GCA_027625205.1 Chloroflexota bacterium | reverse complement strand
GGCTGGTGGGGAGCAGTTGTGTGGTGTCCACGCCCGTGTCAGCGCCAAAGTAGTCACTGCGGGTGCGGAGGGCCATGATGACTTCTTCAAGTGCACAGTTGCCGGCGCGTTCACCAATGCCGTTGATGCAGCCCTCCACCTGACGAGCGCCAGCTTTCACCGCCGCAAGGCTGTTGGACACTGCCATGCCCAGGTCATCGTGGCAGTGGACAGACATCCGTACCGAGTCGCTGAACTCAGGGACCTCTTTATAGAGACGCGTTATGAGCTCAGCGAACTCACTGGGAACGGCATAGCCCACCGTGTCAGGGATGTTGATTGTTGTTGCGCCTGCCTCAATGGCCGCCTTGACCATCTGAATCAGGTATTCAGGCTCTGTTCGAGTGGCGTCCATGGGTGAGAACTCAACGTCATCCGTGTGTTGCTTGGCGCGGGTTATGGCCGCCACCGCCATGCCCATGACCTCCTCCCGGTCCTTGCGGAGCTGGTGCAACAGATGCACGTCTGAACTGGAGAGGAAGATGTGGATACGGGCGTGCGCAGCGTCCTTCAACGCTTCAGCGGCCCGGTCCACGGCGGCGATGCTGGCGTGGGCAAGCGCGGCGATGGTTGGCTTGCGGACCTCTCTGGCGATGGTCTGCACCGCCAGGAAGTCACCGGGAGAACTGATGGGAAACCCCGCTTCAATAACGTCTACACCCAGGCGCTCAAGCTGTTTGGCTATCTCCAGCTTTTCATCTGCGGTCATGGCAGTCCCTGCGGACTGTTCACCGTCGCGAAGCGTGGTGTCGAAGATTAATACCCTGCCTTTGTCCATCACTCGTCCTCCATATTCAACCCGTTAGCGGTCAACAAACGTGTGCCTGCGTTACTTCTTCTTCAGGAACGACATCATCTCGCGGAGTTCAGCGCCCACCTGCTCAATCTGGTGGTTTGCGCCCTCTTCACGCATGGCCTTGAACTTGTGCAGGCCCTCATGGTTCTCAGCAATCCACTCCCGTGCAAAGGTGCCGTCCTGAATCTCCTTGAGCACCTGCTCCATGTTCTCTCGTACGTGCGCGTCAATCACCCGTGGGCCACGGGAGTAGTCGCCATATTCCGCCGTTTCACTGACCGAGTAGCGCATGTAGTTCATGCCGCCTTCATACATCAGGTCAACGATGAGCTTCAACTCATGCAGCACCTCAAAGTACGCAATCTCCGGCTGGTAACCAGCCTCAGTCAGCACTTCAAAGGCGTTCTTCACCAGGGAGGTCACGCCGCCGCAGAGTACCGTCTGCTCACCAAAGAGGTCAGTCTCCGTCTCTTCCTTGAACGTGGTCTCCACGATGCCTGCCCGCAGGCTGCCGACGCCTGAGCCATAAGCTAGGGCCGTCTGGAGGGCGTGACCTGACGGGTCCTGGTGTACCGCCACCAGGGCTGGCACGCCAGAGCCGTCCACGAAGACCTCACGCATGCGGTGTCCCGGCGCCTTGGGCGCAATCATGGCCACGTCCACGTCAGCGGGAGGGAGAATTTCATTGAAGTGAATGTTGAAGCCGTGGGCAAACATCAGCGTCTTGGAACTGTCCAGGTTGGGCTCCACGGACTCCTTGTACACCTGCCCCTGGATGGTGTCCGGCACCAAGAACATGATGATGTCGCAAGCCTGGGCCACCTTGTCCGGCGTGTCCACCACCAGGCCCTCTTTCTCCGCCTTGGACCAGCTTCCGCTGCCCTGGTAGAGGCCCACCATGACGTCGACGCCGTTGTCACGTAGGTTCAGCGCGTGGGCGTGGCCCTGGCTGCCAAAGCCGAGAATGCCGACTTTCTTCCCTTGAAGCAGCGCCATGTCCCCATCTTTTTCGTAATAGATCTTCGCCATGAAATTACTCCCTCTCTCCCGTTGTTGTTCTCCGTGCAGTCTCTGCGCCTTGTCTGAATGTCATTCTGAGTCCCGGTGCTACCGGGATGAAGAATCTTGTACCTTTTGTTGCTTCGCCCTTCGAGTGCCTCAGGGCGAACGAGGAAACTGCCATCCCGTCCTCATGCAGCCGTTCGTGGTGAGGCACTCGGACCACGAACATACGCCATTACGGCACGGATTCCACGTCCGGTGCATTGTGGTCATCAACGTTGGCGGTCAGCGGCTTTCCGCCCGTGGACGCTGGTCCCCGCACCATGGCTATGCGACCCGTGCGCATGACCTCTTTGATGCCAAAGGGCTTCAGCAACCGGAACAGCGAGTCAATCTTATCCTCGTCACCCGTTACTTCAATGACCACGGTGTCAGCGGCCACGTCCACGATGTTCGCGCGGAAGATATCAACTAACTGCATGATTTCGCTTCGGTTGTCGGCGTTGGCTTTCACCTTCACCAGCGCCAGTTCGCGGGCCACCTTGGCATCGCCAGTGATGTCGTTCACACGGACCACGTCAATGAGCTTGTAGAGCTGCTTCGTGACCTGCTCCACCACGAACTCGTCACCCTGGACCACGAAGGTCATTCGCGATAGGTTCGGCACCTCACTGTGGCCTACTGATAGGTTGGATATGTTGAAGCCACGCCGCCGGAAGAGGCCGGACACCCTTGCCAGGACGCCGGGCTTGTCCTCTACCAACGCGCTGATGGTGTGGTCCGTTACCGCTTCCATGCACCCTCCGTCTCAGGTCTTGGCCCCTCAAGCATCTCTGTCACCCCTTCACCGGCGGGTACGTGGGGGTACACGTTCTCCTCAGGCTCCACGCGGAAGTCAATCAGCGCTGGGCCTTCATGGGCCATGGCTTCAAGGATTGCGCCACGCATCTGGCCTTTCTCCGTCACGCGGAAGGCGCGGATGCCAAAGGCTTCAGCCAAGGCAACGAAGTCCGGGTTGTGGCTGTACTCCACGGATACTCGTTTGCCGCCCTCAAAGAGGTCTTGGAGTTGCCGTACCAGGCCAAGGTAGCCGTTGTTTATGAGCGCGAACTTCACTGGCAACTGATGTTCAACAATCGTCGCCAGTTCAGACATTGTCATCTGAAATCCGCCATCTCCCGCAATGCTCCACACCGTCTTGTCGGGTCGCGCCACCTGCGCCCCCATGGCCGCTGGCACCTCAAATCCCATGGTGCCCAGGCCGCCGGAGGTGATGAAGCTGTTTGGCTCCCTGAACGTGTACGCCTGAGCAGCCCACATCTGGTGCTGGCCAACGCCCGTGACGACAATCGCGTTGCCGTTGGTCACGTCTGATATCTCCTTGAGCACGTACTGTGGGAGGAGCTTGTCGCTCTCCCGTAACCTGTCCGACGGGTGCTCAAGGCGAAGCTCGTCTATCTCCTGGAGCCACTCAAGCCGAGTAGCGGGCGTGACCTCATTTGCCAGCGCGTGGAGCACCCGCTTGGCGTCGCCAACTATGGGCACGGTCACGTGGACGCTCTTGCCCACCTCAGCCGGGTCCACGTCTATATGGATGACCTTGGCGTGGGGCGCAAAGGTGCTCAGGCGGCCAGTCACGCGGTCATCAAAGCGCATGCCCACTGCTATGAGCAGGTCTGAACGGTCAATTGCAATGTTGTTGTACGCCATGCCGTGCATGCCGGGCATCCCCATGGAGAGGACGTGGTCCTCCGGGAATGAGCTGATGCCCAAGAGCGTGGTGATGACGGGGACCTGTGCCGTCTCCGCCAACTCTCGCAACTCATCAAAAGCGTTGGCGATGATTACGCCGTGGCCCGCCAGAATCAGAGGCCGCTTCGCATCAGCAATGAGCTTGGCGGCGAGCTTGATCTGCAGGCCGTTGCCGTCCATGGTGGGCTTGTAGCCCTTGAGCGTCACGTTGTCTGGATAGACGAAGTCCGCGCTCTCCGTCAGTACGTCCCTGGGGATGTCTATGAGCACCGGCCCCGGCCTGCCCGTGCGGGCAATGTGGAAGGCCTCTTTGATGGTGCCTGCCAGGTCAGCAGTGTGCATGACCAGGTAGTTGTGCTTCGTGATGGGCAGCGTGATGCCGGTGATGTCGGTCTCCTGGAAGGCGTCCTTGCCAATGGCGCCACGGGGCACCTGGCCCGTGATGGCGATTACGGGGATGGAGTCCATCATGGCGGTGGCCAGCCCTGTGACAAGGTTGGTTGCGCCTGGGCCTGACGTGGCGATGCACACGCCCACCTTGCCGGAGGCCCGTGCGTAGCCGTCAGCGGCGTGGGCGGCGTTCTGCTCATGTCGCACCAAGATGTGCTTGAGTTGCGGGTATTCAGGCATGGCCTGATAGAGCGGCAGGATTGCTCCGCCCGGCAGACCAAACATGACCTCAATGCCTTCACGCATGAGGCTTTCGCAGACTATTTGCGCTCCGGTCAGATGCACTGGTTTCCCCTTGTTCCGACTGCCGTAAATCGGCTGTACAAAAAAATCCCATCCCCATGCAAGGGACGGGACGTTAGTTCCGCGGTACCACCCTCGTTCCCCCCGGCGTACCGAGAGACAACTTCATGCGCTGGTATCGGTGCGCGTCCGCCGCCCTACTTAACCTTCAGGCTGGCCGCTCCGGGACGAGTTCAGGGTCCTGACAACCACCGGCCTTTCACCAAATCGCCGGCTCGCTGGGGGTGTGGTGTCCCTTACTACTTCCCTTCATCGCGGATTCCGTATGGTTGAGAGGAAATAGTAGCACGACTTCGCAACGTGTGTCAACGTGAGGTAGGAGGGAAGGAGGGGCATGAAGTGTAGCTCAAGTATCGGCAGCCATACAGGACGCAAATTCAGAATCCAATAGTACAATTGTGAACATGCGATTCGATTGGGCTAAACGCGTTTTCAACATTAGTAATGGAGTGCAGGCCGCTGCTGTCGCGGCTCTTACGCTCCTGTTTCTGGCTTTGCTCGGCGAACCGAGTGAATTTGGCTCCCAAATGCGCGCTGCAATTGCTGGCGCAGCCTCAACGCTGATTATCTTAGGTTCCCGATGGATTTGGGGCATTTGGCGGAAAGTTACAGACTCGTCATCTCTGGTTGCTTCATGGGGTAAACGCCCGTTATTGGTGGTGTTGTCCGTATGGTGGGGATTCATACTACTGGCAACTATGGTCAGTATGGATTTGGTGCGTGGGGAACAGAATGCTAATACTACAGAGGCTGTGGAAGTAACCGCGAGGGAGGCAACGCCACGGCTTGGTTCAGATGCTACTCATGCCATTTTGGTCAGATTTGGTACGCTCAACTTTGAAATCAAAACGTATCAGGTGGAAGTGAACGTAGGCGCTCATTACTCTTACGTTGATTACTTTTGGTGCGATGAAGAAGGGAACAGGGTCGAGTTCCCGCTAGACACGATGTATACAGGGAGCGGTAATTATATAGAGATTGAGCCATCGCCGTGGGTGTCAGAAGCGCCGCCGAGTTATTCGTTTGAGATTGGTTATCCGTCTATCACAATAGACCGGAGCTTGTGCCTTTATTTTGAAGCAGACCGCCCCATGAGCTTAGAAGCCTCCGCTTTTAACTAATCATATCTTGGTATTCCAGGTTGTGGACATCAACCAGCTTCCTGAGCGTGTCCTTTAGTTGGGTACGGATTCTCGCGGCTGCTGAACCCCCACCCTTGACTCCGCGCAGCGCTTGGCGCACCCTAGCGCCCACAAAAGCGCTTGTCCCTCGCAACCGGGAGGTCTGCCATGAAGCTGGTCCTGTATGACGACGCACCACACCTGATTGACGACTCGCTACAGTCGCCGCCGCCCGTGAGGCTCAGCGACCGCCGCCACCGGGCAGGCATCCTTACGGATGATGGAGTCGTCCCTATAGGCGGGGCCACGGCTGGCCTGTCGCAGTACACGTCGCAACGGCTCATGGTGAGCATCATCGACAATTTCGACAGACTGCGCCCTGAGTTTGAGAGCATCGCCGCGTCGGAGGAACCAATACCGCTGGCAAACGTCCAGCTGCGTCCGCCGGTGCCACGGCCCAGCAAAATCCTGGCGTGCATAGGCAACTACTGGGAGCACATGCAGCGGGAGGCGCGCCCCCTCAACATGTTCATGAAATCGCCAGACGCGGTCATCGGCCCCGGCGACACCGTGGTGTTGCCAAACTTCACCGACGCCTACGTATTCCACCACGAGTCCGAGCTTGCGCTGGTGATGAAGGGGCCTTCCAAAGAGGTGGCCGCCGCTGACTGGAAGAGCGCCGTCTTTGGCTACACCTGCTTCATAGACGTCTCGGCCCGCTACGAAGGCAGACGCACCTGGCGCGACGGCAGCTGGATGGGTAAATCCTTCGATACCTTCGCGCCGCTTGGCCCGTGCATCGTCACCGCCGACGAGATAGCAGACCCCAACGACCTCAACGTGAAGTTCTGGGACAACGGCGACCTGCGCCACGATTACAACACCAACGATATGGAGCACCGCGTGCCGGAACTTGTGGAGTTTGCAACGCTCATCATGACCATGAACAGCGGCGACATCATCTCCTGCGGCACGAACCATGATGGCCTTGGCCCCTTGCAGGACGGCGACACTGCTGAGATAGAGATACGCGGCATAGGGCGTCTGGCCGTCAACGTGCGGGACCCCTTGAAGCGAAAGTGGGAGCGAGGCGTGTACATGGGGCCGGAGTCCACTGCGGCCGCCACCAGGAGCCAACAGCCGTAGCGTCCGCGTCCTGCCGCCTTGTAGCGACGATAGCCCGCTGCTAGCATGGCCCTAGCTCAAGCGTAAGGCCGTGCGCCCGTGGAACCCACGCCGCTTATTCAGTCTGACCAGACATCCCTTCCCTGGGGCCCCCGCCAGGTGGGGTTGTCGCTGATTGGGCTCGTCGCCATATGGGTGCTCACCGTGGCCTTGGCGTCGGTCGTGCCAGACGGCCTGTCATCCATGACCCTGGCCCTTGGCCTGGTGCTTGAAGTGGGGCTTGTCGTCCTGGCATTGGGTATGGGGCCGGGCAACAATCCACGGCGGCTGTTCCTCCTGGGCCTGGGGCCCACGCAACGGAGCATCATTGGCTGGGCCGTGGTGGGCGCGTTGCTCAGCATGGGCCTCACCATCGTTTACACCATCCTCATCAATGTGTTGGGCGTAGATGCGCTACAGCCGCCGCCTCCGCCGGACAGAATTGCGCTTGAGGACGTTCTGCCGCTGGCAGTCGTCGTTATCGTCCTGGTGGGACCCTTCACGGAAGAGCTGTTTTACAGGGGGTTCGCTTATACAGGACTGGCCTCCCGCTGGGACTTTTGGCCCGCCGCCTACGTGAGCGCTGAAATGTTTGCCGTCAGCCATCTGGATATAGGGCTGCTGGGGCCCACGTTCATAGCTGGGATGGCGTTTGCATGGATATACAAGCGCACCGGCTCCCTGTGGCCCGCCATCCTGGCCCACTCAATGCAGAATGCCCTAGCCCTGGCAGTTGCGGTATCCTGAGCACATGACACACCGACTTGACTCCATGTTCCAACGACTCACCCAGGAGGGACGTACAGGCGTCTTTCCGTACCTCACCGTGGGCTTTCCCACTATCGACGACACGCTGTCGCTAGCGCCTGCGTTGGCTGAGGCGGGCGCTGACCTGATAGAGCTTGGTGTGCCTTTCAGCGACCCAATAGCCGACGGCCCCACCATACAGGCGGCCAGCTTTGACGCCCTTCAGCAAGGGGTGACGCTGACCAAGTGCCTGGAGGTCTGCAAGACGCTGCGCGGCAACGGCCTTGAGACGCCGCTGGTACTCATGGGCTACTACAACCCCATCCTGAGCTATGGCATAGATGCCTTTGCCAGGGACGCGGTGCTAGCCGGGGCTGACGGCGCGATTGTGCCTGACCTGCCGCCGGAGGAGTCAGCACCCTTGCGGGAGGCGCTCAAGTCCCAGGGCCTGCCGCTCATCAGCCTGCTGACGCCCACCAGTACCGACGAACGTATCGCTGAGGCGTGTGCTTTGGCGGAGGGGTTCATTTACTGCGTGGCCGTCACGGGAGTCACCGGCGCGCGCCGTGAGGTGTCCACCAACGTCTTTGAGCTATTGGACCGCATACGCAAGCACACCACGCTGCCCATAGCAGTGGGCTTTGGCATATCGGAACGAGAGCATGTGGAATCGCTGGCTGGTCACGCGCAGGCGGCGGTCGTGGGCAGCGCGCTCATCAACGTGATACACTCTGCGCCGCCTGACGAGCGGCTCCGTCGCGCGGGTGATTTCATCGCCAAGCTGGCTGGACGGAAGAGCTAGGGCCGCAATTTCAACCAGGTACTGATAGACCATGAGCGCTTGCCTGGGCTTGCGCGGTGCCACCACCGCAGATGCCAACACAAAAGAGGCCATTGTGGACGCCACGGAGGAGCTCCTCCGGCAGATGGTTGCGTCTAATCAGCTTGTGGAAAACGATGTAGCTGCGGTATTCTTTACTACTACCAGAGACTTAAACGCCGAGTTTCCAGCAGTTGCGGCGCGAGTCCGGATGGGATGGGAGCATACCGCTCTCATGAACGCACATGAAATGGACGTGCCTGATGCTGCTACGTCCGTGGTGCGGGTGCTTCTGCTGGTGAACACTGACAAGTCAAAAGATGAGTTGGTGCACGTGTACCTGAAGGGTGCGCAGCACCTCCGATCTAGGGGAGCAACGCAGTGAGGGGAATGAAGGACGCGCGATACGACCGTGTAGCGGGTCACAGGGCCAATGGTCTCTGGGCGTCCAACGCTGCCTTACTCTGTCCTCTCTTTACGGTGCGGACGCTGTCTGTCGCTCCGAGGAGGGGCTTCGGAGCGACTGCTCCCGCCACTGGGATCATTGTCGGCGTTTATAGCTAACCCGGCCTGCCTGACTCTCCAGTCCACGAAACTCTCCTGTGTACGAGTCTAAAAGGACTTTGTATGGTTCAGTCCATCAACATAAACGACGTTAATATCGAGAAAATCGAGCCTTTGGTCTCGCCGCGTGAGGTTATTGCTGACTTGCCCGTCACCAAGGCAATGGCTGACAGCGTGCTCAACGGTCGTACCCAGATCAAGAGGGTCATCAACGGTGACGACCCCAGGCTGCTGGTCATTGTTGGCCCGTGTTCCATCCATGATGAGAAGGCGGGACTGGAGTACGCGGAGCGGCTGCTGAAACTCTCCGAATGCCTCAGCGACAGGATGCTGATAGTAATGCGCGTGTACTTTGAGAAGCCGCGCACCACGGTAGGGTGGAAGGGTCTCATCTACGACCCGATGCTGGACGGATCCTTCCACATTGAGACCGGCCTCCGTCGCGCCAGAGGCTTTCTGGTGAAGCTAGCGGAGATGGGTCTCCCTGCGGCCACGGAGTTCCTTGACCCTGTGGTGCCCCAATACCTGGCAGACCTGGTGTCTTGGGCGGCCATTGGCGCGCGCACCATTGAGAGCCAGACCCATCGGCAGATGGCCAGCGGCCTCAGCATGCCGGTGGGATTCAAGAACAGCACGGATGGCAATGTACAGAATGCGGTGGATGCCATTGTCTCCGCCAGAGCCCCTCACGCCTTTTTCGGCATAGACAGAGACGGCAACACCTGCATGGTGCAGACCAAGGGCAACCCTGACACCCATGTGGTGCTTCGGGGCGGCAGCCACGGCTCCAACTACATGGCCCCTTCCATCGCCCTCGCTCAGGCGCAGTTGAAGGCGTCCGGCCTTCCGTCCACGCTCATGGTGGACTGCAGCCACGGCAATTCAGAGAAGGACCACGCCAAGCAGGCCCTGGTCTTCCGTGACATTGTCTCTCAGCGGATGGCGGGCGACGCCAACATCATTGGTTGCATGGTGGAGAGCCATCTCTTCCCTGGCAGCCAGAAGCTGGGGGACGACCCATCCAAGCTGGAGTACGGCCTGTCTATCACCGACGCGTGTATTGGCTGGGACGAGACCGAGGCGCTGCTAACCGAAGCCCACGACGCCCTGGCCGGTACCTAGCTGGTGGCCTTCATGCGCCCGGATAAGCAGGTTCCGCTGACATGATGGGGCTGCAAAAAGAGTTGTCCATCCCACAATTGAGCACCGCCACTGCTGTGACCATTGGCGTTTTTGACGGCGTGCACCTTGGCCACCAGCACCTGCTGCGAAGCGTTGTCCACGCCGCCAAGGAGCGGGGACTGTCGCCGGTGGTGGTCACCTTTCTCAACCACCCGCGCTCCGTCCTACGCCCCGCCGACCCCATACGTTGGCTAACCTCCCTTGATGATCGGGTTGTGTTGCTGAAAGCGGCTGGCGTTGAACACGTTGTTCCCATCACCTTCACTCGGGACTTCTCGCTGCTCACGGCTGAGGAGTTCACCCTCGCGCTACGAGACTCCCTGAGGATGGCCCACATGGTGGTGGGCCCCAACTTTGCCATGGGCTACCAGCGCCAGGGCACGTTTCCGATGCTTCAGGAGTTGGGTCACACGCACAGCTTCACAGTGGAGCAGGCCACGCCCTTGGAGTTCAGTGGCAGGCGCATCAACAGCACCGGTGTCCGTGAAGCCTTGGGCGTGGGCGATGTAGAGAAGGTGACTTCCTACCTGGGGCGCTACTTTCACGTCGCAGGCGAGGTGGAGCATGGAGAGGGCCGTGGTGGCTCTGAGCTGGGCTTCCCCACGGTGAACCTCCACCTAGAGGAGAGTCAGGCGCTGCCTGCTGACGGCGTTTACGCGGCGCAGGCCGTTGTGGATGGCAAGCGTTACACGGCGGCGGCCAGCGTGGGCACCAAGCCAACCTTTCATATAGACGGTAGGTTGACGGTGGAGGCGTTCCTATTGGATTACACTGGTGACCTGTATGACCGGCAAGTCCGGCTGGAGTTCATCAAGCGTCTGCGCCCCCAGGAGCAATTCGGTACGCCGGAAGCGCTAGCGGCCCAGATGCACAGGGACGTGGAAGAGGTCACGGAGGTCATGCGGAGCTTGACCCCCATAGACAACACCATGCCATCTCAATCAGGATAAGAGCCCCAGTCAGCATAAGGAGGCTTCCCCCGCATGCCAGGCCCTGACCAACAGACCTTGGACCGCATTCTCAGCCGCGGCGTTTCCCAGATTATTGTGGAAGGGGAGCTTGAAAAGCTTCTCAAGGCAGGCAAGCCTCTGCGCCTCAAGATGGGCTTTGACCCCAGCCGCCCTGACATCCACCTGGGCCACGTTGTTGGCCTGCGTAAACTCCGCCAGCTTCAGGAGCTAGGCCATCAGCTCATCTTGATAGTGGGCGACTGGACAGCGCAGATTGGCGACCCGTCCGGGGCGTCAATCACACGGCCCATGCTGACGGCTGAGGAGGTGCGCTCCAACGCCGAGAGCTACATGCGGCAGTTCTTCAAGGTGGTGGACCCTGATAAGACGCAGGCCGTTTACCAGAGTGAATGGTTTGGCGACTTCACGCTGGCAAGTGTCATCAAGCTGACCTCCATGTTCACTGTGAACCAGTTCTTGCACCGGGACGATTTTGCGAAGCGGTACGAGGCTGGACGCCCCATAGCCGTAACGGAGATGCTCTACCCGCTGTTGCAGGCTTACGACTCCATAGCCATCAAGTCTGACGTGGAGTTTGGCGGGACTGACCAGATGTTCAACCTGCTGGTGGGGAGAGAGTTGCAGGAGAAGATGGGGGAGCGCCCGCAGCAGTGCGTGATGATGCCCATCCTGCCGGGCACTGACGGCGTCCGCAAGATGAGCAAGTCTCTGGACAACTACATTGGTGTGGAAGAGGCGCCGGGCGAGATGTTTGGCAAGGTGATGTCGCTTCCTGACAACCTCATCCTGACGTACTTTGAACTGCTGACTGACGTGCCTGACGGAGACCTGGCGGAGATGGGGTCAGCCCTGGAGACCCGGTCAACGCACCCCATGGAACTGAAGAAACGGCTTGGGCGCGAGATTGTGGCCGCCTTCCACGATGCCGGTGCTGCAACCCAGGCCCAGGAAGAGTTTGAGCGCGTAGTCCAGCAGCGTCAGGCACCGTCCGAGGTGCCTGAGCTTGCGGTGAACGCGTCCACTGATGGCGTAACTTCCGCTGACGACACTGGCCTGGCCGTGGACGTGGCACGCTTTATAGTCGCGGTGGGGCTTGCGCCCAGTCGTAGTGAGGCGCGACGCCTGTTGACGCAAGGTGCAGTCGAGTTGGATGGCGAGCGCGTTGCGGAAGGCACAGTTGTTATTGCCTACGGTGCGGTGCTCAAAGTGGGCCGCCGCCGGTTCCTCCGCGTGGTGAAAGGGTAGGGCCACCTCCATGAAGATGACCGTTGCTGATAAGCGTCGCTCCATACCGGCCGGTATAGGCGACCTTGCCATCTTTGTCCTGTTCCCCATGTTGGGCTCCGCAAGCCATGAAGACGGCCTGACGGCGGCCGTGTTCCTCCGCACAACACTGACCTTTGCGGTCGCTTGGTATGCAGTCGCACCGTGGGTTGGCGGCTTCTCTCTGCCAGCCATGAGCCAGCCTTTATGGGCGTGGCGACACACCGGGCTGGCCTGGTTGTTGGCGGGGCCAGTGGCATTGGTCGCTCGCACAGTTATCTTTGACCGACCGCTGGACGGCAGCTTTGCCTTGGTGGCTCTGCTCATAACGGGTGCGCTTCTCATGGCCTGGCGGACGGTCTACGCCTTCCGGCCTAGGGAGAGCAATTGATGAGACGTGTATTTGCTCCGATGCTTCTAGTCAAGTTGCTCTCAGCCTAGCGGCTTGCGGCGTAACTTCTGACCCCGCAACGGCCACGCCAACCGCCGAAGCCGTGACGGCGACGCCAACTTCTAGTGACAGCGATTCAACGCCGCAATCTCCTACAGCGACTCCAATCACAGAGACTGCAACAGCGACCCCCACCACGGACGCGACGCAGCCCTTTGACCTATCGCGCATCCCCATCGGCGACGGCAAGGTATCAACGTCCGCACGGGCCGGGTACGTTTGGAGTTGCACGCAGCGGTTTGGCGGCGGCGGCGCTTTCCAAGACGGCCCGTGGATCAACAGTGACGGCACCTGGAATAGCAACGCTAAGGTCGCCGTGGACGGATCGGTTACGTGGTCGTCGCAATTGAGCATCACGTTAGAGGGAGACCAGCGCATCATCACGTCCAATGACTTGCCTGACCATCCGACGGGTACGTTCCCCGTTGCTTCATCTGACGAGGCGTACCAGTATGACCGCAACCCCAATGCTATTCAGAGCCAGCAGTTGCGGTACGTACTCCCTGCTGTCCCTGAAGTAGCGGCCCAACCTTCATGCGTTTCCATGGGGGCCATAGGCGTACTCCTGAGGGCAGCGTGTTTTTCAATGGGCTGGACGCTCGCGGAGATGACGCCGTGGCCCATGAAGTGCAGGACGCTTGCGACGGCCACCCTGAGATGCGAGGCACGTACCACTACCATTCACTGACGCCATGCCTGGCTGATGTGACCGAAGGCCATTCCAGCCTGGTTGGCTATGGTCTGGACGGGTTTGGAATCTATGGCAGCCGTGGTGAGAATGGACGGGAACTGTACACCAGTGATTTGGATGATTGCCACGGGCATACCCATGAGGTGCTCTGGGACGGAAGCCCCACGGTGATGTTCCACTATCACGCTACAGTGGACTATCCGTACACCATCGGTTGCTTTACGGGTTCACCCTAGCCCCAAAACGCGGCCATCAATAACAAACGACAAAAAGAGAGCGGGAACCTGAGTCCCCGCTCTCTTTGATTA
>JAQBVZ010000003.1 GCA_027625205.1 Chloroflexota bacterium | reverse complement strand
GACTACCACAGGCTTTGAGCCATAGGGCCAATCACCGAATGTCAGGACCTTTTCATAACTGTGCCGGCCCATGACCAGGGCATCGACTGAGTCCATGAACTTCTCGTAACCGTGGTCCGCCGTTTCTTCCTGGGTGGTTGCTTCCAGCCAATCAATATCGCCGTTTTGCCTAGCGATAAAGCCATCGAGACTGGTCGCGATAAAGACCGAAGCTTTCATTAATCACCCCATGTTGTCGCAATCGTAGCTAAAATGTGAACAAGTCGGTGTCTATTCAAGGGCTGATGACAGGGTAGGGCGCGCTTGCTATGTATCCGTAGCTGTTCACCCTTTGACAGAAAGGCATGTACCATCGTAGCATTGGAGTGTTGCTCATGACATACGCTATTATTGAAACCGGCGGGAAGCAGTACCGCGTCCAACCGGGAGACACCATAGAAGTTGAAAAGCTCAAGGTTGAACCTGGGGCTACTATCGACTTGGAGCGCGTTCTGCTGCTCTCAGACGACGACAAAGTCACCATCGGCCAGCCCACCGTGCCCGGCGTGAAAGTGGTTGCGGATGTTGAGGAGCATGGCCGTGGTGAGAAAATCACCGTACTGAAGTACAAGCGCAAGATACGTTACAGCGTGAAACAGGGTCACCGGCAGGCTTTTACGCGCCTCACCATAAAAGACATTGTGACTGGAGAGGCCTAGCCAGCCCGGAAAACGACCACTCGTAGGAGTAAGGACGATGGCACACAAGAAAGCGGGGGGTAGCAGCCGTAACGGTCGGGACAGCAATAGCCAACGCCTTGGCGTGAAGCGCTTTGCTGGTCAGGCTGTTCGTGCGGGTACCATCATCGTTCGCCAGCGCGGCACCCGGATTTTTCCAGGCCAGAACGTGGGTATGGGCCGGGACTTTACTCTCTACGCCACCACGGATGGCGTGGTCCTGTTTGACCACCGCTCCAGGGCCTCCAAGCGAGCAAACATCGTTCCTGCCGATGTTGTCGTCGTCGAAAACTAAAAACATCCCCCATGTTCCTTCTGGCATCTAACTCTGGGTACAGAGGAACGCAACCTAGGAAACAGTGATATGAAAGCTGATATACACCCAACGTACTACTCCAACGCGCAGGTCGTCTGCGTGTGCGGTAATACTTTTACCACAGGCGCCACCAAAGAGCGGATTCAGGTGGAGATTTGCAGCGCCTGCCATCCGTTCTTCACGGGCGAGCAGCGAATTGTGGACACCCAGGGCCGTGTGGAGCGACTCCGCCGCCGGTTCAACCTCAAGACGGCTGAATAGACTTACCCTTGTTTGAGGCTTAAGGCTCAACCACAGGTCTGTCTCTCTTCTTGGAGCAGTTATGGCCCAGCAATTCTTTTATGGCGGGCAGGCCGTCATTGAAGGCGTCATGATTCGCGGGCAGCGTAACTACTCTGTTGCTGCCAGGGATCCTGACGGCCAGATTTGCACCATCTCCAACCCCATACCGTCCATGTACTCCGGCAGGCTCCGGAGGGTCCCCTTTGTGCGTGGCACCTTGGTGCTGTTGGAGACGCTTATTGTTGGTATGACCGCGCTCACCTACTCCGCACGGGTCGCTGCCGGAGAGGAGGCCCAGGCGTACCTGGGTAAATTCGCAATGGTCGGCATGATTGCTGTTTCTCTGGGCATTGGGATTGCGCTGTTCTTTTTGGCGCCCCTGCTCATTGTTGAATCAGCCGTCGATAGGTTTACCGACTCCTCCATCATCAGCAACCTCTCTGAAGGTCTCATCCGGCTGGCCATCTTCATGGTCTACCTGAAGCTCATAGGTCTTATGCCAGACATCAGGCGCGTGTTTGCCTACCATGCTGCTGAGCACATGGCCGTTCACGCGCATGAAGCGAAGCTTGCGCTCAACACGGAAAACGTGCGCAAATTTCAGGCAGCGCACCCGCGCTGCGGCACGGCATTCTTGCTCACCGTCATGTTCGTGTCCATCCTGGTGTTTGCCCTGCTGGGCACGCCGGACCTTCCATTGCGCATCGCCTCACGCATCGTGCTCATTCCCGTCATCGCTGGCATTAGCTATGAGATTATTCGGTTCAGCGGCGTCCATGAGCACAACCCTCTGGTCAAGCTGGTGGTCTATCCAAGCATGGCGCTCCAGGCCATGACCACGCGCCCCCCGGAAGATGACATGATTGAGGTGGCCATCGCCGCCATGGAAACCGCGATAGCTAGTGATGAGGCGAGCGCGCTGGGCCAGGATGGCGCTCCTACAACCACACCAGCGTAGAGCTTGACCAACATAGAGGAACGTATTCAAGGCGAGGGTGAAATCCTCGCCTTTCACATTTTCAGGGATAGGGAGGACCGCAAATGGCTGTGGTAACGGTGCAGAGCCTGAACAAACTGACCATGTTGGTGACGAGTGAGCAGCATGGCATTGTGGCTGATGAACCTCATGACGCGGGTGATGACCTTGGCATGGACCCCTATGAACTGCTGCTTGCCTCCCTGGGCGCATGCACGGCCATGACGCTGCGCCTCTACGCAAATCGCAAAGAGTGGCCTCTTGAGGAGGTCACCATTGAACTGAGTCATGAGCGCGTCCATCCTGACGACTGTACGGACTGTGAGGAGCGTGCAGATGGCTTTGTGGATGTCATCCGCCGGTACATTGTGCTCAAAGGGCCGTTGACGGAGGAGCAAAAAACGCGTCTGGGAGAGATCGCCGTCAAGTGTCCTGTCCACAAGACGCTTATGAACAGCCCTGTCATTCTGGATGAGACTGACTTGGTGGTGACCGCAGGGTAGATTTCCACCTACCCACTGGTGCTATACTGCGGTGCATTCCACAACCAGAGGCATACCCATGCAGTCCCAACCAAGTGACAAGCAAACCAGTCCGCCTACTATAGAGGTACTGCTCCATGGTGATACCTTCACCACCAACATGGGCAGCGCTGGTATGTGCAGCATCAACCTCATTAGGGGCCAGAAGCTCACGCTGGTGGATACCGGCCACGTGGGCAGACGCTCCACCCTTTTGACGGCGCTCACGGAACGCGGCCTCACTCCTGAGGATATCGACACAGTGGTAATGACTCATGCTCATTGGGACCACTGCCAGAACATGGACCTCTTCCCCAACGCCATCAAGCTCCTGCACGTCAACGAAATGAAGTACATCCGTAACCCTCATCGCAATGACTGGGCGACGCCCCGTTGGACGGGCGCCATGATGGACTTTCTTGACCATGTAACCCCAGTTGAAGACGGCTATGAGATTGAGCCAGGCATACGGACCATGCACACACCGGGCCACTCAGCAGGGACCATGTGCGTGCTGGTGGAGACGGCTGACGGCCCATCAGCCGTGGCGGGTGACATGATTCAGACCGCGGTTTCCGCCGTGGACAGGCATAACCACTTGGTGTTCTGGAGCCCGGAGGAGGCCAACCGTAGCATCCAGCGTGTGGTGGAGCAGGCGGAGACCATCTATCCAGGCCATGACCGTCCCTTCAGGCTTGTGGGAGACGGGTTTGAATACCTGGTGCCCAAGCACCTTTCATTTATCAGCGTGGACTTGGATGACCCTGGCGTGAGCGCCAGCGCGGCCCCCCCGCCATTCTTCGTGATGCCGGATATTGAGGAGCAGACTATTGAGTCACTGGGTTAGCTGGCCTTGAGGCCCGCTTGCTTGTGGTCCTTGGCACGCCGCACAAGCTGCCGCGCTGCTGCGTCGAGTTGTGGACTGGGCGCTCCGCCCAGCATGGCGGCTAACTCTTGCACACGCACGTCTCCGTCCACCGGAAGTGCCTGAGCGTACGTCCTGCCCATGAGCACTGCCTTGTCCACGCGGAAGTGGCTGTCTGCGTATGCGGCAATCTGGGGCAGGTGCGTCACGCAGAGCACCTGGCTCTGAGCGCCCAGGGACCACAGCTTTCTGCCCACCCCCTCTCCCACGCGCCCGCCAATGCCGCTGTCAATCTCATCAAACACCAAGGTTGGCACCACGCTGGCGGAGCGCAGCGCGCCCTTGATGGCCAGCATCAGCCGTGAGGTCTCTCCGCCGGAGGCTACGCGGGCCAGAGCCTTGAGCCCTTCACCTGGATTGGTGGCCACCAGGAACTCTCCCTGATCTATTCCCGTCTCGCTAAACGCGTATCGCGGGCCGTCTGGCGCAGGAAGGCCAGATGGGTCGCTTCTGCGGGCTAGCCCACAGGAAAACTGGACGCGTTCCAGCCCCACGCCAGCAAGCTCACCAGTTACGTCTCGCTCCAGGCCACCGGCTGCGTCGTGCCGCCGTTCTGAAAGCTCCCACGCCAGCGTTCCTGCGTGGGTGTATGCCTTTTTGAGCTCCTGTTGTAACTCATCGCGACGCTCAGCGGCGTGCTCAATCGCGCCCAAGTCATGCCTGACCTGCTCACCAAAGGCGATTACCGCCTCAATGGTGCCCCCGTACTTGCGCTTCACCCGCCGTACAAGCTCTAGACGGTCGTCCCCCTGTTCAAGCCTGTCTGGCTCCTGTTCCACGGACTCACCATAGGCCCGCACATCCCTGGCTACCTCCTCCACCTGGGCTGAGGCCGACTCCAAGGTGGTGAGGAAGCGTGTGAGGTCTCCTGTGGGGTCTGGGACGCGACTGAGTGCTTGCCTGGCTGCTGCCAGCAGGTCTGCGGCATTGGGTGACCCCGCATAGATAGCGTCGTGGGCAGTTGCGCAGGCCTCCTGGATGACTTGCGCGTTCAATAGCAGTTCACGCTCCTGTACCAGCGACTCTTCCTCGCCTGGCTGGAGTTCGGCAACATCAATCTCGTCTACCTGGAAGGCCAAGAGATCTCGGCGCTGTTCAGCCAGGCGTGCGTCCGTGTCTAGTATGGCTAGCTCGGCCTCCAGCCTCCGTACGTGCACGACGCTCTCCGCCACGGCGTTACGGAGGTCGCCCAGACTCCCATATGCGTCCAGCATCTGGAGTTGGAAGGCGGGGCCTAATAGCGATAGGTGGGTGCCCTGGCCGTGGATGTCGACCAACAGCTCGCCAACGGCTCGGACAACACTGATTGGCACGGTGCGGCCATTGATTCGGGAGATGCTGCGGCCCTCGCGGTTGGTCTCTCGCGTAAGTACCAAGGCGCCGTCGTTTTCCAACGGCAATCCGTGCTCCTGAAGGACGCCTGAGAGCCGACTATCATTGGCATCAGTCTGGAAGACGGCCTCAACGTACGCTGCCTGCTCACCCGTGCGGACCACCTCACGGTCGCCACGGCCTCCCAGCACAAGCTCCAACGCATCCACCAGGAGTGACTTACCAGCGCCGGTCTCACCCGTGACCACATTGAGGCCGGGCCCCCATGCAAGCCTGGTCTCCTCTATCACCGCGAAATTGCGGACCGTTAGCTCTATTAGCAAGACCGTTTGCCTGCGCAACTTGAAGTTGTGGGCATTATACGCTCGCAGTTGTGCCGCTCATTCGTAACTGAGCGCGAATTGCGACACCCACTCCAGCCAAAATCAGCGCACCACCGGGCAGCACCGCCCAGCCCGGCGTTTCATTCAGCACGGGGATGGCCAGTAGCGTGGCGATGACCGGCTCAGCGCGGACGGCAAGGGTGACGACTGTGACGTTTAGGTGCGCCAACGCCCAGTTCAGCCCCGAGTGGCCGATGACCTGGGGTACCAGCGCGACGAGCACCATCCAGAGGTACGTTTCACCGGAGAACTCGGTGAGAGGTTGCCCCATGGAGGCAGTGGAGACAAGAAGGACGACAGCGGCTGCTCCATAGACGATGGTCACGTAGGGCAGCAGTGGAATGTGACCGCGGACCTTCCTGCCCACGAGCATGTACCCGGCGGCGCATACGCTGCCTGCCAGCGCCAGGCCGTCCCCCAACAGTTGTGAGTTGTCCCCGCCTTGGCCCCATGCTAGGACCACGCCTCCTGCAAGGCTCAACGTCACGGCTGTGGCAATGGCGGTGGAGACGCGCTCTCGTAGTCCCCAGTGTGAGCCAATGGCCACGAACACCGGCGTGGTGGTGACCAACAGCACGGAGTTGGCGACGGACGTCAGTTCCAGGGACGTAATCCATGTGGCAAAGTGGGCCGCCAGGAAGAGGCCTGCTAGTAACAGCCAGCGCACGTCCTTTGAAGTGACGCTGCCAAGCTGTCCACGGGCCATTGTGAGCGTTGGCACCGCCACCACCAGGGCTGATATGCCCATGCGATAGGTGGCGATGGTCATGGCTGGGGCATCACCAGCGAGGCGAATGAGGACCGCCGCGACGGAGACGCCTACAACGCCAATGGCCAGACCGCCGTAGATCACCACGGGCATCTCCCTTGGAATGAAGACGACGTCTGGAGACTAGCTAGCTGCGGGCTCCACGGCAATGCGGAGCCGTTTGTTGATGCGACCCTTGCTCTCATGACCCACCACTTTAATCCAGCCCACTTCACGAGTGTTGGCCACATGGGTGCCGCCGTCAGCTTGAATATCCAGACCTTTGATGTCCAACACCCGTACCTCAGTAATGCCTTCAGGCAGCAGGTTGATCTTCGTGCGGATGAGGTCTGGAATGGCAAAGGCGTCTGCTCTGGGAAGCACCTGCGCTGAGATGTCCCGCGCCGCAGCGATTTCATCGTTGGCCAGCCGCTCCACTTCCTCCGCAAAGTCGGCGCTCATGCGCTCCAACTCAAAGTCAATTCGTGCTTGCAGGGGCTGCATATTACCGCCCGTGACCTGGGAGCCGTAGGTCCGCCAGATGACCCCGCACAGGATGTGGAGCGCCGTATGCGTACGCATCAGCGCGTAGCGGCGCTCCCAGTCAATCACACCTGTTACTGCAGTTCCAGAGGTGAGCATGGGGCCGTCTACTTCATGGAGGATTTCTCCGTCCTTGCGGCCTACCTTGACTACGTTGTATTCCAGGCCTCCTGCCTTGAGGACGCCTACGTCGTTTGGCTGTCCGCCGCCTCCTGGATAGAAGGCTGTCCTATCCAGCATTATGCCATTGTCCATGACGCCAATAATCGTGGCGTTGAACTCCCGCAGGTAGCTGTCAGCGTGATAGAGCGCCTCCGTCATGACGCTTACTTAGCCTGCGGACTGATGGCCAACTTGGCGAGTTCGTCCAGATTAGGGGCCGTGTCCATGGCCCATGCGGCTTGCAGAAGACGCTCGGCCTGGTCTTCTGGGAGCACGGCGGCTGCAAGGGTGCGGAACTTAGTCTCCAGAGCCTCGTCAGTCATGGGGTTGCTGGGTGACCCAGTGGCGTGGGCCACATGTTGCTCAAGTGTGCGTCCGTCGGTCAGCGTGATGGTGAGGTACGTTTCATCCTCGCCTAGCGAGGTGTCGGAGGTTGCCGTCACCTTGCTTCGCACACCCACGATTGTTGGGTCGGCGACACGTTCGTCGGTGTACTGAGAGGGATACCCCGCTCCATCCACCAACGCCGCCGCGACGGAGTGCTGGAAGCTGAATTTACCCTCAAGGCCAGTCTTGGCCTCTGGGCGGTTGATCAGTTCCAGCACCAGAGGGTGTGTGCGGGCGTGGATTGCCTGCACCTGGCCTGGCTGGATGTTGTGGGCGTTGCGCAGGGAAATGACCGCATCTTGCAGCGGATGGCTAACCACACCGCAGGAGTAGGGCTTCAGGCCGTTGTTCTTCAACTCCCAACGTTCCCCCAGCGCATCTGAAATCGCAGACTCGTCATGCCCGGCACTGGACATAACCTCCCAGAAGCCGCGGCGGCCCTCCAGAATGGTCTCAGCGCCGGTGAATCCCTTTGCAGCCAAAACGGCTGACTCCAGTCCGGCACTGGCCGCTCGTCCTGGGTGATACGCCTTGGCCATGGTGCCAAAGGATCCACGCAATCCCAGGGCCTGGGTTCCCGCTATGCCTAGTGCATGGGTCATCTGCGGGACTGAGAGGCCAAAGAGACGCCCTGCGCCCACCACTGAGCCAAATACCCCTGCGGTGCTGGTGATGTGCCACCCCTGGTCATAGTGCCACGGGTGAACGGAGAGAGAGACTCTGCAGCACGCCTCCACACCCAAAACGAAGGCGACAAGAGCATCGGCGCCGCTTAGCTTGCGGGACTCCGCTATGGCAAATACAGCCGGCCATACCACCGCACTGGGGTGTATCACCGTTGGGAAATGGGTGTCGTCGTAGTCTTCCAGGTGGGCCAGGTAGCCGTTGAGGAGGGAGGTGTTACGCAGGCTTGTCCGCAGTCCACGCCCTATGACGGTTGCCTGTGGTGTGCCACCCTCCTCCTGAAGCCACTCCGCCAGGATGCTGGCGGGCGTGGAGAACGTGGCGTAAAGAGACACGGCAAGGTAGTTGATAAAGCAACGTTTCGCTTCGTGGAGAGTCCAACCGGGTATACGGTTGATGGGCGTCTCAACGGCAAACGTAGCCAGGGTCTTGGTCGAATCCATGGGAAACCTCACAGCGGTAGGCTAGGGAACGCGGCGGGCATTATATACCACCGGCGTGGCAAAACCCGCCGCAGTTTCGCGTGTGAGGCGTCCTTTGCAACCCTGGGCCGCTTACGATATAGCGGCGGGTTCCTCTTCAGGTAGCGATTGAGACCCACGGTGGCCTAGTGCATCCAGGCCACGTTGAATGGTGGCGTGGACCTTGGCCACCTCTTCCTCCAACTCTCGGAGGACCTTGGCGGAGTACTGGTCAGCCGCATCACGGCGTTGGCGCAGTTCTATTTCAGCCTGCTCAAGTACGCGGGTTGCCTTGGACTGGGACTCTTCAATGAGCTCTTGGGCCTGCTTCTTGCCAGCCTTGACCAGCTCACCATCTTCCAGCCGACTGCGAGCCTCAGTCTCCGCTGCAGCGCGGATGCGCTTGGAGTCCATCTCAGACTGAGCAAGAATCTGCTCTCGCTTGTCCAGCACCTCTGCGGCTTCTTGGACCGCACGGGGCACTGCAAGCCGCATCTGGTCCACCAACTCCAGCAGCTGGTCAGCTTCCATGAGCTTTCTGCCCATGGGCAACTTCTTGCCTGCTGATGCCAATGCCTCAAGCTGGTTGATTAGGTCCAATATCTCCACGTGACACCTCCTTGGCCCTTATAGGGCTAGTTGCCATACCGCTGTTTCAATGCGGCGATAACGTTGCTCGGAGCAAGTCCGCTGAGTTCGCCACCCAAGCGGGCAACCTCCTTCAACAAACTTGCACGAACGTACAAGTATTCCAGGCTGGTCATCAAACACACCACGTCTATGTCCGGCGACAGTTTGCGGTTCATCAGCGCCATCTCAAACTCGTACTCAAAATCCGTATTCATACGCAGGCCCCGAACAATGGTCTGAGCGCCGGTGGCCTTGGCGTAGTCCACCACCAGCCCGCTGAAGCTGGCCACTTCCACGCCCTTTAGGTCCTTCGTGACCTCTTTGATAAGGTCCTGCCGTTCTTGGTTGTTAAAGAGCGTGGACGCCTCCGGCGCTTCAAATACGCTTACCACCAGACGGTCAAACAACTGAGACGCACGCCTGATGATGTCCAAATGTCCAAGAGTCACCGGGTCAAAGCGCCCCGGATAGATGGCTGTGGTCATGATGCACTCTCTCCCGATTTCTCCGTTACTGGCTCAAGCGTGAACATGGCCAGTGAGGAGTCTCCATAGCGGCGGTCTTGCCAGAGCACCAGCCTGTCTACGCCAGCGGGGGGAGCGTTTCGGCTGGCGTGCCCCACCACCACCACCGCGTTGGTCTCAAGCAATTTGCGCTCTTGAAGCTTCAGCAGTACGTGGGCAGGGAACGGGTCTCGGTATGGCGGGTCCATCAGAATAAAGTCGTACTTGCTGTCCATGCGCTCCCGCGCTTTTTCTACCGTGGAGTGCAAGACCGTTGCACGGTCAGTGAGCTTGGTAGCTTGCAGACTCGCACGGATGTCGGCGCATTGCTGGGCGTCTGCCTCCACAAAGTCAGCGTGGGCCGCTCCGCGGCTCAAGGCCTCTATGCCCAATGACCCTGTGCCTGCAAAAAAATCGGCCATTGCCACGCCCTCCAGACCCAGGGGCGCCAGAATGTTAAAGAGCGCGCTCCTGACCCTGTCCATGGTAGGCCGGACTCCCGGCCCCTTTGGAGTGCGTAGCGGCACTCCCCGGGCTGAACCACCGACCACACGCATGTCTAAGCCCTCTTCGTACTCGTTGGGCTGACTGCTTCCAGACTCCAACCAGGCCACTACGAGCGAGTTACTACATTACACAGTAGCTGAAACCTGGTCAATAGCATAGAACTTGTTTAAAACAAAGATTAGCAAACTGACCAGCCCAATAGAGACGTGAAAAACGCATCCGGAGGCGCACTGCGCGCCTCCCTGGAACCAGGCTGTCAAGCCGTTTACAGCTTTAACTCGTTTACATCTTCGTCGCTGCGGCGTACAATCAATGTGACTGAGGCGCAATTGGTCTGGATTAGGTAATAAATCTGGACGTGCACTCAGTCTTTTTCTTTTGCCTGAAGGTGCCTGGTCCTTTCCAAACACCGCGTAGGAGAATGGGAGCCATGACCACAGAACGGACGTACTTAACGCCTGAGGGGCACCACAAGCTTGAAGAGGAGCTGGAGCACCTGCGGAATGTCCGTCGGAATGAGGTTGCCGCGCGCATTCAGGAGTCCAAAGACATCAGCGGCGCGATGGATAATGCTGATTATGAAGAAGCCAAGAACGAGCAGGCCTTTGTTGAGGGCCGTATCCACACCCTGGAGAGCATGCTCAATCATGCGGCTATCATCCCTAACCACAAGGCGGGGTCTTCAGATATCGTGGAGTTGGGCTCAAAGGTGACTGTCCAGCTTGGCAGTTCCACGAAGCATCAGGTATTCACCATCGTCGGCAGTGTCGAATCAGCCCCTGCGGATGGACTCATCTCCAATGAGTCACCCATTGGGCAAGCGTTACTGGGCAAGCGCGCAGGTGATGAGGTAGAGGTGCAGGCCCCATCAGGGACGCAGGCAATCAAGATATTGAAGATCAGTTAGCCGGAAGGCATTCAGCCAGTCCCATGTCCGCGTTTTTCACAGAACCCACCCAATATCAGGAATACACGGTTGAGAGATGACACAGCGCGGTGATGAGCTGATTCAAAACCGCCGTGCCAACCTCGTGCGGCTTATCGAACGAGGCGTGGACCCTTACCCACCCCGGTTCACCCGTACTCACACCACCAAGGCGGCGACGCTGCGCTTTGAACGGGCGGAGGCCCGTAACCCCAACGTCGCGCCCAAGGCCACCCTTGCCGGCCGCATCACTCGCCTGCGTGACATGGGGCGCGCCAGCTTTGTCGATATTCTGGACGGCGACGGCTCCATCCAAATTTTCCTCCAGCGCAACGTACTCAATGGCCAGTATGAGCTCATTAAGGAGCTGGACCTAGGGGACTTTATCGGCGTGAAGGGCACGCTCATGCGGACCAAGTCCGGTGAAATATCTCTGGCGGCCCGTGAGTTGACGGTGCTTGCCAAGGCCGTCCGCCCGCCCCCTGAGAAGTGGCACGGCTTACAGGACCAGGAGAAGCGCTATCGGCAGCGGTACCTTGACCTGATGTCCAACAGGGACGTGCTGGAAATCATGCGCATGCGCAGCCGCATCATCTCAGGCATCCGCCGGTTCTTTGACCGTCACGGGTTCCTGGAGGTGGACACCCCCGTGCTTGTGCCAATCCCCGCCGGCGCCATGGCGCAGCCCTTTGAGACTCACCACAACGCTCTGGACCGCACACTCTACTTGCGTATAGCCACAGAGCTTTACCTTAAGCGGCTCATCGTCGGTGGCATCGACAAGGTGTACGAGCTGGGCCGCGTGTTCCGCAATGAGGGCATAGACCAGGACCACAACCCTGAGTTCACCCTCCTGGAGAGTTATGAGGCCTACGCAGACTACACAACGGTCATGACCATGGTGGAGGAGATGGTGTCCAGCGTTGCTCTGGCGGCCGTTGGCTCCATCACCACGACCTTTGACGGTAATGAAATAGACTTCACGCCGCCGTGGCCTCGACTGTCTCTCTTAGAGGCGATCAAGACCCATAGCGGCATCGATATAAACGACTACCCAGACGCAGAGTCGCTGGCGGAACGCCTACGCAAGTCAGATGTGCCGGTGACCTACGGCGAGAGTCGTGGCAGGCTTATCGACAAGCTGGTCAGCACGTACGTCGAGCCCGGCCTCATCCAGCCAACGTTCTTAATCGACTACCCCGTGGAGATGTCGCCTCTGGCCAAGGCCAAGAGCGACGCCCCACACCTGACGGAGCGGTTTGAGGCTTTCGCGGGGGGCATGGAGATAGCCAACTCCTTCACTGAACTGAACGACCCTGCAGTGCAACGGCAGCGTTTGGAGGAGCAGGAAGAGCTACGCAAGCGGTATCAGGGAGAAGACCTGGACCGCATGGATGAGGACTTCCTTGTGGCCTTGGAGCACGGCATGCCGCCCACCGGCGGCCTTGGCATGGGCATTGACCGCCTGGTTATGCTTCTCACCGGGCAGCGCAGCATCCGTGATGTGGTGCTGTTCCCTCAGATACGGAACATACTCTAGAGCGAGACGGAGACCGCCTGCGCCATGCTCAACATTGACCTCATACGACGCGACCCTGACTTTGTGCGTGAACGCCTCACGCGCCGTGAGGAAGACTCGGCCGTGGTGGACCAGGTACTGGCACTGGATGAAGCGTGGCGTCAGCTTGTCCATGAAGGTGACGAGCTCCGCCAGCAGCGGAATGAGGCCAGCAAGACCATCGGCCAGATGATGCGCCAGGACCCTGCACAGGCGGAGGGCAAGAAGGAAGAGGTGCGTCGCTTGGGTGACCGGCTCCAGCAGGTTGATGTGGAGTCACGGGAGCGTGAGGCCGCATTGCGAGAGCTTATGCTCAACATACCCAACCTGCCCGCGGATGACGTCCCCGTTGGCGCTGATGAATCAGCCAATGTGGTCCTACGGGAAGAAGGGGAGCGCCGTCAGTTTGACTTCACGCCCCTGCCGCATTGGGACCTGGCTGAGTCCCTTGGCATTGTGGACTTGGAGCGCGGCGCAAAGCTTTCTGGCGCACGGTTCTATGTCTTTTTGGAGGCGGGAATCCGGCTGCAACGGGCGCTTATCACCTGGATGCTGGACTTGCATCGTACGCAGCACGGCTACAAGGAACTTGGCCTGCCCTACATGGTGCGGCGAGAGGTGATGGAGGCCAGCGGCAACCTGCCCAAGTTTGCCGACAACCTCTACCACGATGATGAAGACGACCTGTGGCTCATTCCAACGGCTGAGGTCCCCATCACCAACTTCCACAGGGATGAGATATTAGACCTGGACTCGCTACCGCTGCGGTATATGGCCCACACGCCGTGCTTCCGTCGCGAGAAGGCAGCGGCCGGGCGCGATACTCGTGGCATTAAGCGGGTCCACCAGTTCGACAAGGTTGAGATGTACCAGTTCGTCGCGCCTGAGGAGTCCGCCGCGACTCTGGAGTCGATACGCGGACACGCGGAGGACGTGTGCAAGGGCCTTGGCATCCCGTATCGGGTATTGCAACTCTGCACTGCTGATATGGGTTTCCCCTCCGCCAAAAGCTATGACCTAGAGATGTGGGCGCCCGGCTCTGAGGAATGGCTGGAGGTCAGCTCATCCTCCAACTGCACGGACTTCCAGGCTAGGCGGGCAAATATCCGCTTCCGCCGTGAACAGGGCGCGCGACCGGAGCTCGTCCACACGCTAAACGCTTCAGGGCTGGCATTGCCTCGGGTCATTATTGCCATCCTTGAGAACTTCCAGCAGGCTGACGGTTCAGTGGACCTGCCGGAGGTGCTTTGGCCTTACATGGGCATCCAGCGGCTTGAACCCATCACCGGGTAGCTTGTCGTATTCATAATCGACCCCTCTTCCTTCTATTCCGCTACAATGGCTTTCGACTGCTGTCGGAGAGACGGCGGCCTACATACGGAGGACATACTTGTACGAACGCACGACACTTCCCAACGGCTTGCGGCTGCTCTCTTCAAACATGCCGCACACGCGGTCGGTATCCATA